>DVDU01000258.1 GCA_015296065.1 Oscillatoriaceae cyanobacterium M33_DOE_052
CCGTCTCCGAGTCTCCCCGTCTCCGAGTCTCCCCGTCTCCGAGTCTCCCCCTCTCCCCGTCTCCCCGTCTCCCCGTCTCCCTAGCACCCCTACCTTGGGACCATATCGATACCGGTATCGATAAACAATGGCTGATCGAGGACTTCCAGCGGGCGTGTGACGAGGCCACGGTCCCCGATTGCTCCTTTGAGGGATGTTCCCATTGTGGCGTTTGCGGCACCGACTTCGGTCATAATATTGTTGTACCCCCGCCGCCGGTGCCCCAATTTACTGGGCACTTCCAGCCGAATCAAAACCGCGTTCAAAGGTTGCGGGTTTGGTTTGGCAAGCTCGGGGAAATGCGATTTGTCTCCCACTTGGATGTAGTGCGGCTATTTGACAGAGCCGTGCGGCGGGCACAAATCCCGATCGCCTACACTGGCGGCTACCATCCCGGTCCGCGCATATCTGTAGCCAGTGCCTTACCTCTAGGCGCTACTTCCAGCAGTGAAATTGTCGATTTCGAGCTAGCCGCGGTGATGGATATCGGCACCTTTAAAGAAAAACTTGCTGCCCAATTCCCCCCGGAGATGCCGATCTACCGTGTGGAAGAGGTAGAGCTAAAGAGTGACTCAGCCACAGCGCAGCTAGAGCGAGCCGAGTATATCATCGGTATTGCCATAGCTGATGGGGAACCGGGAGCCGATATCCCCTGGCAGGAATGGATTAGCCAGATTCTTGCTAGCACAGAAATATTGTGGGAACACACCACCAAGTCTGGGAAGAAGCAGATGGTGAACTTGCGCGATCGTCTGTTCGAGCTGGAACTAACCGCCACCAACCAGGGGCAAGCAACCCTACGGTATGCTGGCACCAGCCGCAATGACGGCAACCAACTGCGCCCGGTCCAACTACTCCATATGTTAGAGACAGTTGCCAACAGCAATTTTGAGCTGCGGCACATTCACCGCCAACAGCTAATTTTAGCTATACCGCCAGTTTCATAAATAGGCTGCGCTCATGTGAAATGCTGGCAGCGTTGAATTAGCTAAAAAATAGATGTGGCACTCATGCAATATTATTCAGATAACAGAGAATCATGCCAAATTCTGACTTCTTGACCAGGGCCTCAATCTACCATACTGATGGGTAAACTTAGGGCTTGCCTCCCGGCGTCTCTCCCTTGCACGTTTGCCTATTGTGGGCTGATCCATGCTAAAATCAAACCGAAGACTGCATTGAATTGCAGTTTCGGCGTGCGCTTTTGGGGCGAAGCATATGCGCGAACAGCGCAGGCTCCGCCAACGCGCCTAAATCTTGTCGGTTCGTCGATTTATCCGCTTTTGCTTCGCCCGTACTCGCATTATGGTAGCCAACAGCCGATGCGAGTGTTCATCTCTCGGTCGATCGCCGACGCTCCGCTTTCCCTCACGGTTCGCCCTTGGAGCCAGCATCGCTGGTGCCAATGCGAGACCCACCCCCAACCGGCCTCAGAGATGTTATTGCCCATTGACTGAGCCTCTGCGTAGCGCCATCGTTGCCTGGAAATTTTCTCGTTAGTATTATTCGCTTTCTTCTGGGGCGAAACATACGGCCAAAAATAGAAGGGTAAAACTAATAACTGATCGCATTGGTTGGTGAGTTGCTTGTGATCGCCAAGAAATTGGGGGCAAGCCTAGGAGCAATTTCTAGAATATCTGAGGCGGCTTCAAAGAGGCGTTTCATATGGGCGACAGCCGAAACAGCCTGACAAGTGTCCCTCGTCTCTAGTCCCGAGTCTTTTGTCTAATCACAAAGGATTCGTAGGATTTATGACAAATGACAAAAAACTTTTTTTCTAGTTCGCAATGTTACCTCGAGAAGCGTAGCAAGCATGCGCCGCCAGCGCGGCCAAGCACTTTTCGCACTTGGACGAGTGGCGATCGCGTCGCCAAAATCTTACAAAACCTGTTGGTGAGGCTAGTAGGGGCGTAAACGCGCCCGGATCAGGCGATCGCGCCTTGTACGACCATTTCCCCCTAAGCACCTCACCACCGGCCAACCTTTTTCACCGGTAGCACCATCTAATGGTAGTGATTCAGTCGTACATTCGATTTTTGCATTCGTCTTAAGTCCCAAGTGAGTTGTCACTTGATAAAGGACAAATAACTTAGGACTTAGGACTTAAGACAAATGCCTTTTTGGCAGAAACCCAGTTTCTGGAACAAGTTTCTTGTTTTCTCCCTAGTTTTGGGTTTCTGACCCCCATCTATGACGGGCAGCGTTTTGTGCCAGGGAGCTAGGGGAGCTGGGGAGCTGGGGAGCGGGGGAGCTGGGGGAGAGGGGAGCCCACCGTCACCCCAGTGCAAAAACCTTGTGAGTGAGAACATTTCCAGATGCGGCAACAAATGACAAAGATTAAATCCAGCCCGATACCAATCTAAATTGATCAGATCGAAGATATATTCTGCCGTCATTTGTAATTTGGTTGGGATGTCATTGAGTCGCCAGAAACCTTCGCCGACGTTGCCGCTCTATAGAAACCGGGTTTCTGGACTTGGGGACTTGATACAGAGGAAGGATATTTTTGGCAAGCAACCCGGTTTCTCGGCGGTAAGAAACCAGCTTGATCTTCTAAGGGACAAGTGACAAGGGACTTTTGACAAATGATATGCCGGACAAATGACATTGGATTGCACTGCTAATCTCAAGCAATTTTGAGGAAATTGAATGCCGAAGCAAATTATTATCGCCGAGCAGCATAGGATTGCTGCCGTGTTTTCTGAAGACCAAATTCAAGAACTGGTCGTGGCGAAAGGAACCCATCAAGTGGGTGATATTTATCTGGGTATTGTGGAAAATGTGTTGCCCGGAATTGATGCCGCCTTCGTGAATATTGGCGACCCCGATCGGAACGGATTTATCCACGTCACCGACCTAGGTCCCCTGCGCCTGAAGCGCTCCTCTGGCGCCATTACGGAACTGCTGGCACCACAGCAAAAAGTGCTGGTGCAAGTTATGAAAGAGCCCACCGGTAACAAAGGGCCTCGCCTCACTGGCAACATCACCCTCCCCGGTCGCTATTTAGTCCTGATGCCCTTCGGACGGGGAGTTAACCTCAGCCGCCGCATCCGCTCGGAAGCAGAACGCAGCCACCTCCGCGCTCTGGGAATTTTAATTAAACCCGCAGGCATGGGTCTGCTCGTGCGAACTGAGGCGGAAGGAGTCGAAGAAGAGGCCATTCTCGAAGACTTGGAATCTCTGCAAAAACAGTGGGAGTTGATTCAGCGCGAAACTACCGCATCTCGGGCGCCAGCACTGCTGAATCGGGATGATGACTTCATCCAGCGTGTCCTCCGGGAAATGTATAGCAACGATGTCAATCGCATTGTGGTGGACTCTCCCACTGCCGTCAAGCGGGTAAAGCAGCAATTGCTGGTGTGGAGCGGCGGTAAGTCACCCCAAGGAGTGCTGATCGAAGAACATCGGGACTCGCGGATGCCGGTTTTGGAATATTTCCGGGTTAATGCCGCAATTCGTGAAGCTCTCAAACCCAGGGTGGACCTCCCCTCTGGTGGTTACATCATCATCGAACCCACAGAGGCTCTGACGGTGATTGATGTTAACTCTGGTTCTTTCACGCGCTCCCAAACTTCCCGAGAAACTGTTCTGTGGACTAATTGCGAAGCTGCCACAGAAATTGCCCGTCAGTTACGCCTGCGCAATCTCGCGGGTGTGATTATTGTTGACTTTATCGATATGGATTCTCGGCGTGACCAGTTGCAAGTGTTAGAACACTTCAGCAAAGCCTTGAAAGCAGATAAAGCCAGACCGCAAATTGCCCAGCTATCAGAGCTGGGGTTGGTGGAACTGACCCGCAAGCGCCAAGGACAAAATATTTATGAGCTGTTTGGCCGCACTTGCTCCACTTGCGGGGGACTGGGCCATACTGTCCACCTGCCCACGGAGGGTGATTTACCCTCCCCGCCTCCAGCCGATTCCCGAATCACTCTGCGAAAAGAAGCTGATGCCATACTGTCGGAACCAGGACCAGGGCGTTATGCTGGTGCCTCGGAGGGGCGCGGTAGTAGTATCGCCTCAGAAAGTCTCCCCACGATTAGCCGGATCATTCCGGACAAATCGGTGATACTTTCTGACTCTAACCAGGGTAGTCAACTTCCTCTGCCTGTTGGGGAAAGTCGCCCTCGGACGATCGCGGGATCTGCAGAGACGATCGAAAGCCTGCGGCGGGATCCCTCGGCGCCGGAATTGGTTAACGATTTGCAAGATCTGGATTTGCTAAATCACCCTAATTATCAGGTTTTGGGTGGGGCAAACACTCGCCGCCGTCGCCGTCGCCGGGTTGGAGGTGAGGAAGTACGCTTTCTCGGTTCTGATAAGGGCGAGTTTTTGGATGAGCCCGCTTCTGACAATACTTCCTCGGTGGGCTTGCCTTTGATGTCTGATGCGGCGTCTGATTCCTTTGATGACGGGGACGCCTCGGTGACAATGGTGGAGACCCGTTACGATAGTGCCACTCCCAACCGCACAGTAGAACGCCTCCGCCCAGTCAAGCGGGAAATTGATAAGTCTTTTAGCGAACCGCCAGAAGTGATATCGGTGGAGATGACCCCGGATGAGCAGGATGTTTATGCCTTAATGGGGATTACGCCTTTGGTGATGTTCCCAGGAGAGGTGAAAAATCCCAAAGCGGTGACAGTTTCCATCAAAGAACCCGGTTTCTCTAGCTCTCCAGCAAATTGGTCCAGTGCTGGTAGCACGATTGAAGGTCCAGAGGCGGCGGAAACTCCGGCATTTGAAGGGGAGGAAACTCCGGCATTTGAAGGGGAGGAAACTCCGGCATTTGAAGGGGAGGAAACTCCGGCATTTGAAGGGGAGGAAACTCCTGGATTTGAAGGGGAGGAAACTCCGGCATTTGAAGGGGAGGAAACTCCGGCATTTGAAGGGGAGGAAACTCCTACATTTGAAGGGGAGGAAACTCCTGCATTTGCGGCGGCGGATCCCTTTGAAGAAGACGATGAGGACATAGACGCAATCCCGGCGACTACCCGCCGCCGTCGCCGCCGTTCTTCAGCGGTTGAATAAGTGCTATTTGACAATTGACAATTGATAATTGATAATTATCAATTGTCAATTGTCAATTATTAATTCAAATGACAAATGACAAATGACGATCCGTGTTTGACAATTGCTGGGGTGGATGAGGTGGGGCGTGGTTGTTTGTTTGGTCCGGTGGTGGCGGCGGCGGTGATTTTGCCGCCCCCAACTGTGGGGGGTGATGTGCGGGCACATCTCGCCGCTGCTGGGGTCAAAGATAGTAAGCGGCTCAGTCCGGGTAAAAGGTGCCGTTTGGCCAAGCTAATTGGGGAAATGGCGGTGGATTGTCAGATTGGTATTGCTTCGGTGCGGGAAATCGATCGCCTGAATATTTTGCAGGCTTCTTTGCTGGCAATGCGGCGGGCGATTTTGAAACTTAAGACGACTCCGGAACTGTGTTTGATTGATGGCAATCAGCGAGTGCCGCATCTGTCCTTACCACAGAGGACGATCGTCAAGGGGGATGCTCAATCTCTGGATATCGCCTGTGCTAGCATTGTAGCTAAGGTGTGGCGTGACCAACTCATTTCCCGGCTGGCGCTGAAATATCCCCACTATGACTTGACCAATAACAAGGGTTATGGTACGGCTAAGCACTTGGAGGGACTCCAGATTTATGGTCTTTCACCCCAGCATCGCCGCTCTTTCCGTCATAATAATTGATAATTGATAATTGATAATTGATAATTATCAATTTATAGTCAACAATTTATAATTATCAATTATCAATTGTTAATTGTTAATTATCAATTATTAGGATAAATATGAGAATTATTAGCAATTTGGTGATTTTGAGTTTACTGTTTATCTCCTCTCCCGCTTTGGCGCAATACCGGCACGATCGTCCTGATTTTTACGATGAAGGACAACGCCAAATAGAAAGAGAAATTGAACGGCTCAACCAAGAAAGTAACGAAGATATTCTCACCGTGGAAGGTCAAGGTGAGCAATGGCAAGAATTTGCCCATCCACCGGGAGGATTTCGGGTTTTGATGCCGGTTACTCCCGAGGAGCAGTCGGAAGTTATCGAAACTCCGGCGGCTACTTTGGAATTCCAGGAATTTGTAGCGGATTTTAAATCGGCTCAATTTATCGTCGCTTATGCCGATTATTCCCCAAAAGAATCGACATCAGCCCCCGCTAATATCTTGGCTTTGGTGCGCCAGGAAATCTTAAATAGCGCTCTGGAAGTGGGTTACAAGCTGACAGAAGAGAGAGCTATATCTCTATCTGGTACTGAGTTTGGTAATCATCCCGGTACGGAATTAACTATGAAATATGAGAATCAAATTGTCACTTTTCGTCTCTATTCCCTGCCGGAGCGATTTTATCTGTTAGGAACTAACAATATTGAAGCAACTGGACTTTCTGCCACTGATATTAGTAAGTTTTTTGATTCTTTCCAACTCGTTCCCTAAAACAAAAAAACCGGGTTAATGCCCGGTTTTTTGTTGACTACGCCGCTACCAGCTCTTTGGTTTGCTGCCCAGCCCACTGTTCATAATCTAGCAATATCTGCTGCATCAATTTCTGTTTCATTCTCAGTAATACGCTGCTGAGCAAACTGTTGCCAGTCGATCGCACGATCGCCGCTGGCATCATGGTAAACGGTGGGGGCAAATAAATCTTTAATTGCAATTCGGCGCCACCTTGCAAATAGCTGCTTTTGGCACCGTTCACAGGCTGTAACGTCCCACTCAGCTCTAGTTGAAAGTGTTCGTTAATTGTTTCTATCCCTCGCAGTTCGCACCCAACAGACTGCAAATTAATTGTGCCATTGGCATCTGCCCAAATCTCCATATCTACAGTGGGCTCGATAGTGAGCATAAAAAATTTTAATGGGCGCATTTTCAGCCGATAGCAATCTTCTCCTAATTGCTGGATGCGGCTGGGGTCTCCCATGCCCCTGACAATACGCTGCGGTTGCCGCAAGTATCGCTCTATGGGGACTTTTTGCTCCGATACGGCTAGTTTTACGGATTGTGAGGCAGTGAATAGATAATACATGGGCTTCAAAAAAATAATCTTTATGGATGATTCTGTCTCGTCGGAGCAATTCGTCAGTTGCCCCTGCAAACTGAGAGGTGTTTACATTTTTTTACATTTCGTTGGAATATACTATAGCATTGCTTTTTTGTCAATTAATTTTTGTTAAGTAATGAAAATCATTTTTTTTGGTAATATGTTGGCAATTGGCAATAAAATCTTGATGGAAAAGTAGGGGCAATTCCTTTGGCGGTGGTTGCCCCTAAAGTGTCCGAGTCTCGCTTAAACTGGGGTTCCGTCTCCTACAAGACCGATAGCTTCGCTGACCTGTAGTTTGGGGTTGTCAGAAACCGGGTTTCTGGAGTCACCACTGGCCCAGTGGCGATAGTCGGATATGAGCTGGTGCATCAATCGCTGCTTAATTGTGAGCAGCACGCTTTTGATCAGGCCGTTGCCTGTGGCTTCTAGAATTGGCATGGGGGTTAACAGCAGCATCTGGGGGATTTCCACCTGCACTGCTAAGTCAGCTTTACCTCGGAGATATGTCACTCCATCCACCTGGACGGGATAGAGTTTGCCCACGAGGTCAAGGGAAAAACGGCGGTTGATGTACTCCACCCCCCGGATTTCGCAGCCGACAGATGCCAGATGAATTGTCCCATCTGATTTTGCCCAAACGCGGATATCTACGGTGGGCTGAATCTGTAGCATCATAAAGTCCAGGGGACGCATTTTTAAGCGAAACCGCTCGGGACTGAGTTGTTCCGTCCGCCGAGGATCCACCAAAGCCTTGACCAACCGCTGAGGCTGGCGCAGGTAGTGTTCAATGGGGACGGGTTGCTCGGCGGGCGCCGACCCATGACGGGTTTCGGGCACGGCGATTTCTACCGACTGGGAAGCAAAAAAACGGGTCAGCATGACAGGCAACTCAGCGATGATGGGCTCTGGGCTTATCTTAACAAAAGTTAATAAAAGTCGATAATGTTAATTTATCGCCGTCAGATTCACTGGGGACAAGGGGTTAAACCACCCGGCACCAATTTGCAGAAACCGGGTTGCTATGATAACTGGCGCATCGGCACCGAGATTTGGTTAAGAAACCCGGTTTCTTTTCCTCAGTTTCTCATAATCCCGGGATTTGCGGTGACACTGGCTGAGAAAATTAATCCATAGATCCAGAATTATTAATTAGAGGATATTCATAAGCTGAAATGAGTAAGTCCCCCAAGAGCATCGCCCCCAAGAGCGTCGCCTATCTGGGACCGCCCGGTACTAATTCTGAGGCGGCGGCCCTGGCTTATTTGAAACATTATGAGGCAACTGGCGGCGAGGAATGCCTGTTGTGTCCGTTGCCCACGATCGCCCAAACCCTGCGGCATGTGGCGCAAGGTTTGGCAGATAAGGCAGTGGTGCCGGTGGAAAATTCCCTAGAGGGTTCAGTCCCGGTGACGCTGGATACTCTGTGGCAGTTGGATCGCCTTTCCATTCGGCAAGCGTTGGTGTTGCCCATATCTCATGCTTTGATATCTCCGGCGCAGGCTGTGGCGGATGTGGTCAGGGTGTATTCTCATCCCCAGGCTCTGGCGCAGTGTCAGGAGTGGTTGGAACAAAATCTCCCCAAGGCGCAGTTGATACCGACTAATTCCACATCGGAGGCGGTGGTACAAGTGCATTCTGATGTGGCGGCGGCGGCGATCGCTCCCAAGCGAGCGGCGGAACTCTACGGCGTCCCGGTATTGGCTCATCCCATCAGCGATCGGGCGGACAACTTCACCCGGTTTTGGGTAGTGAGCCGGGAAACTACCCCCGCTTGCGCTTATCCCCCGGGAGGGACGCATACATCTCTTGGGTTCAGCTTTCCCGCCAATGTTCCTGGAACTTTGGTGCAACCGATGCAGGTGTTTGCCAGTCGTGGTATTAACCTGAGCCGCATTGAGTCTCGACCCACGAAGCGGGAGTTGGGGGAATATCTGTTTTTTATTGATATCGAATGCGACATCCGCACCCCTTCGGCGCAAACGGCGATCGAGGAATTAACTGCCTGCACTGAAACCCTCAAAATTTTTGGTAGTTATAATCTATTAACGATTAACCCCAACACCTAGCCGCCGAATGGGTGAACACATGAGGGGCTTGGGGTGATGATTCCCTTATCTGGTCGCACAGCTCTATGAATCTGAATCATTTCAAAGCTACAGCCATCAAGAATCTACAGGTTAGCACGGCGATCGCGCTCACTCTAGTTAGCGCTCTAGTGCTTGCCAAGGGGGTGAATGCCCAAGACACTACCAGCTTTAAAACCTTTGCTGACTGGTGCAATAACCGCAACGCTCTCACCCCTGCGGCCAAACGCACCGTGAGCGTGTTGTTAGACTTGGTAGGAACCAGCGACTGCACCCAAGCTAACAACCGCCTTGCTAACCGCACCGAAATCATCCTTAACAGCCAAAAAATCTCTGATATCGGCCCGGTTTCAACCCTCACCAAAGCTACGATTCTCAACCTCAGTGACAACCAAATCACGGATCTGGGTCCTCTGGCGAATTTAACTAACCTCAATGTCCTCAAACTTATTGGTAATCAAATCACCAATATCACACCGCTGCAATCTCTGAATAATTTGGCATTGCTCAATCTCAACAACAACCAAGTTGCTGATTTAACGCCTTTGTCGAATCTCAGTAGCCTGCGTTACCTGTATCTATTTGATAATCAAATCTCTAACCTTCGTCCCATCTCATCCCTTACTGAGCTAAAATACCTCAGTTTAGGCAGCAATGCCATTGCTGATTTAACTGCTATATCGCCTTTGAGAAATCTCACGGTTCTGGATGTCAAAAATAATCAGATTGCTGAATTAACTCCTCTGCAATTTATGCCGGAACTGAAGGTGGTTTACTTGGACAATAATAAAGTAACGGACATTAAGCCGATCGCTGCCCTACCGGAGCTGACTACCATCTGGTTGGACAACAACCCCATTGCGGACATTAGCCCGCTCACTGGCCTAGATAAACTGACTTTCGTCAACCTCAAAGGCACCAAAGTCACCGCCCAAACTTGTCCTTTTAACTCTGAATCAATTTGTAATTTTTAGGACTGATGGGGTGATGTGGGGGCGGAGAAAAAGCCATATGTTTTGGTTTCGGGAATTCCCGCCCCCTCCCCATCAAATCTTCTCCCACCAGGGGAAATGCTTTGATATTTTCTCATCATTTAACTACCTGGTTATTTAACTAATATTTGATGCTAAATTAGTCAAAACCCCCTCAAAATGCTCGGCAAATCCTTCAACGTTAACTACAGTCACCGGAAACACCGATGATAGTTCATTGGCCAATGTTTCTTCTATATCAGTCAATATTATATAGGCATGCTCCCGATTTAACCCTAAAATTGAGGCCATTTTAGAATACTTATGAATATGTTTTTGATAATCTCCTGTTTTGGCTTCAAACCAAAAAATATTTTGGCCGATTTTGAACATAATATCCAATTCAAAATCATCTCCATTCGGCAAGATAATTTTGGGATTGAGCAAATATGAATATGATATCTGTAAATTGAGACTTTCGAGCAATTCTATGATTTGCTCTTTCACAAACCGCTCCAACCATTGACCGGTTAAGAAGTTAATCGCTGGCGGGATTCTATTGGGTCTGGCCGATAAAATGAATTGAGGAGATTTTCTATAGTTGTATTCTTCTAGAAAAGCGATTCTATGTAATCTATTGGCCAAATGTGTGATCGTAGCAACCTGCTCTTGGGGAGCATCTTTTAAGTTAATTATAAAGGTTTTACCAGAACTTAAGGTAGATTTAATATTCCTGTAGAATTTTTCTATTAAACTATAACGATTACCCATAAAAATAGCAATTTGACCTAAAACTTCATCAGATTGCTCTGGGGGGATAGATTTGATTTCAATACCTTTGCTCTGCAAAAATGCGATGATTTCCGTGTTGTCGGTTTTGATGGGATCATCAGGGGGATGAGGCTCATCTGCCAAAATTTTATTATTGTCATCTCCACTGGTTTCTGTTTGAACCAGATCATCTGGTTCTATTCGAGCCTCTGGAGCATGAGGCGGTTCGCTAATCAACCCGATGTGTATGTTAGAGATTTTTTCTGCCAAGCTGAGTTGGCTTTGTTCTAAAAGGATTATTTTTCGTCTTTGGGTGCGCAGAATTTTTTCTAGCTGCTCTATCTTTGCTCCTAAGCTGTCTTGGATTCTTTCTAGGTTAGCGATTTTTCGTCCCTGGCTTCGTTGCCGAATCAAGCCAGCCGCAATAGCAATGCTTATGCCAATAAATAAAGCAATAATTACATTCACTTTACATTACTCCTATTTACACCCCAATACCTAAGCATAACCTTAGTTATATAGGGTTTATCGAATTAATGAGGCCAAGCGGCTGCCCTATAAAGGCTTGGCTTGTGGACGGAAAACTTTTAGGTGGAATGGTGGCGTCCTTGGCCGCTAATTTTGCTGTAGCGGGGGAGGAGACTTGCACTCCAAAACGGATGGATATCCGATACCTCATAAATTTAAAACCTGCTATAGGATATCAATTTAACGGTTACAGCAGGAAATGTCAACTACTGAAAGGCATTTTTCCCTACGGGTTTTTCCAGTTGCTCCCAGTTTACCCGAGAGATGGGGACCCCAATTATCCTAAGTAAATCTACTCAGCCAAACTGACAAAATTTTTTTGCCAGATCTTGCCAAACCGAGAAAAATATACTACTGTATAGTAATATAGCTATTTAAATGGCTATGAAAGGGGGCAAGACTATCATCCGGGCTGATTCTCGGCGTTATGATAGTTGCCAGGAGAGAGAGCTGGGGTGTTCCGCTGCCGATCGCGTGGCGTGTCGGTTTGGTGAAAACCACGATCGATCCTAGGGAGAGCGGCGGTGGGTGGTACGCTCACCCGCCTGGTTCTCTCCCCTCTCCCACGTCCTCTGTGGTGACAAGTCCCGCTGATCCGCAATGAACTGGATGTGATATCAGGAGAAAAAATCATGCTATTTCGCCAACTTTACGATAACGAAACCAGTACCTACACTTATTTAATTGCCGACGAGAATAGCAAAGAAGCGGTATTAGTGGATCCGGTGATCGAGCAAGTGGAGCGGGATTTAAAACTGCTGCAAGAGTTGGGATTGACGTTGCGTTACTGCCTAGAAACCCACATTCACGCAGATCATATCACGGGCACTGGCAAACTGCGCGAAGCAACTGGCTGTGAGGGAATTGTCCCCGAAAATGCTAGCGTTGCCTGTGCCAATCGCTGGATTAAAGATGGGGAAATCTTGCGGTTGGGGGCAATCGAACTGAAAGCGATCGCCACATTAGGACATACCGATAGCCATATGTCGTATCTGGTGAATGACGATCGCGTATTAACCGGCGACTCCCTATTTATTCGCGGTTGCGGACGCACAGACTTTCAAAGCGGCGACCCGGGGTTAATGTATGAAAATGTCACCGAAAAACTCTTCACCCTCCCAGACGAAACCCTAGTTTACCCCGGTCACGACTACCGAGGTCATACAGTTTCCACCATTGGGGAAGAGAAGAAATATAATCCCCGGTTTGCTGGCCAAAACCGCGCCAGCTTCATCACACTGATGAACAACCTCAACCTGCCAGACCCCAAGAAAATTGCCGAAGCCGTTCCCGCCAACCAACAATGTGGTAAACTGCCTGCCTAGAAATGACGCCAAAATCTAACCCGCAGCATCTGCCAAACATGATAACCAATCATCCCAAATCTGGTTTTAATTTCCTGGACAAACTGAGCCAATATTTCCCCATTGTTACATGGGGAATGGAATACCAACGCGCCTATTTCCTGGGAGATATGACCGCTGGCATTATCGTGGCCAGCTTGCTCATTCCCCAGGGAATGGCCTACGCTATGTTAGCGGGTTTACCGCCGCAAGTGGGACTGTATGCCAGCATTGTCCCCCAAATTATTTACGCTTTTTTAGGCACCAGCCGGATGCTGTCCGTGGCTCCGGTGGCTGTTGATTCCTTGATGGTAGCGGCTACAGTTAGCGTTTTGGCCAAAGAAAATACACCAGAATATTTAGGACTGGCATTAACTTTAGCATTGCTGGTGGGAGTTATGGAAATTCTGATGGGATTTTTCCGTTTAGGGTTTTTGGTTAACTTTCTCAGTCAAGCAGTTATTTCTGGATTTATCAGTGCGGCGGCGATTATTATTGGTTGTAGCCAGGTAAAACACCTATTTGGGCTGCAAATTCCCCAAACCGAATCATTTTTACAGCTCTTAGGTTATTTGGGGGAAAAAATCGGTACTACTAACTGGATAACTCTAGGACTGGGAGTGGCGAGTCTGGCGGTTTTGCTGTATTTTAAGCATGGTTTGGGCAAGCAGCTTAAAAATTGGGGACTTCAAGAGGAGACGATCGCTCCCATCACCAAAAGCGGCCCCTTAGTGGTAGTAGCTGGCAGCACCCTACTGGTGTGGTTGTTGCACCTGGATAAAATCGCCGCCGTGAAAATCGTGGGAGACATCCCCAAAGGCTTGCCCCCCCTATCATTTCCCTTGATTGACCAAAACACCTTACAATCCTTATTACCAGCCGCCTTAGCCATCAGCTTTGTGGGGTTTATGGAAGCATTTGCCGTGGGCAAATTTCTCGCCAGCAAGAAACGGCAAAAAGTGGAAGCCAATCAAGAATTAATTGCTTTAGGGGCAGCAAATTTCAGCGCCGCCTTTACCGGCGGCTATCCCATTACTGGCGGTTTGAGTCGGTCTGTAGTCAACTTTTCCGCTGGCGCCAATACGGGACTAGCATCGATAATCACAGCTATTATCATCGCCGTCACCGTGATGTTTTTCACGCCGCTGTTTTATTTCCTCCCCCAAACCAGCTTAGCGGCGATTATTCTAGTGGCGGTGGCGAATTTGCTGGATTTTGCCACCCTCAAACGCCTGTGGGGTTATGATAAAACCGATGCCATTGCCTGGGTAGCGGCATTTATAGCGGTACTGCTCACCAGTGTGGAAAAAGGGATTATGATGGGGGCGGCGATTTCTTTGCTGCTGCATTTGTGGCGCACCAGTAAACCCCATATCGCCATTGTGGGTCGGGTGGGAGAAACCGAGCATTTCCGCAACGTGCGACGCCACGAAGTCAAAACCTGCCCCCACGTTTTAGCTGTGCGAGTGGATGAAAGCCTTTATTTTGTCAATGCCAAATACTTGCAAGATTACATTTTAAAATATTTAGCCAACCACCCCGATGTCAAGCATTTAGTTTTAGTCTGTAGCGCTGTAAATATGATTGATGGTAGCGCTTTAGAAACCTTGCAAAGTCTAATCACCGATTTAAACCCGATGGGAGTCGAGTTTTATCTGTCAGAAGTGAAAGGACCGGTGCTGGATAAATTAGAAAAAGTCGGGTTTGTGGCAGCATTGGGGAGGGAGCGGATTTTCTTAAGCACAGATATGGCGATGAGTCAGTTAGAATGCCGGTGAGCCGGGAAATTGTGGTTAATAATCATTGATTACCATTTAGTTTGATAATTGTCACAGTTACAGCTTGTTCACCAATCGCTTAACACATTGCCCTCACCCTAAATCCCTCTTCCAGGTAGGGAGAGGGACTTTGAGAGACGTTCAGATTATTTCTGAACAGGCTGTATGTCAGGTGAGCAGGCTTTAGTCTGGGCGAAAAAATTTTTAATTTTGTCCCTTATATTTGTTTTCTCACTAAATCAAAATGGCATCACTGGCGGTAACAGTTGCTCTACCTTAATGGTGATGTGGGGGAAGGCGAGGGGAGAAACCATTGTCTCAGGTTCTAGGACTTGCTGGTTTTGGTAGCCAGTAGCAGTGGGTTGGCGAAAAACATGGAGTTTGCGGTTATTTAAATCCACTACCCAATAGTCAGCAATAGCGGCTTGAGCGTATTCATTCGCTTTGAGGGTACAATCAGTTTTGAGCGTAGTATCTGCCACTTCCACCAGGAGATAAATTTCATCCGGTTGGGGATGATGCTGGAGATACAGCAGCACATCATTTTTGACTACGGCGATATCAGGTTCTGGCTCTGAATAATTATGCAGCTTAATTGGGAGTTGCGTTTGGACTAAGGCTTGCTCTCCTAAGCAATTGCTTAAAACTATTTGGAGCAAGCGGATACCAGTGGCGTGAGGGGTTCCTTGGGGGCTCATCTTTTTAATGATTTGGCCGTTGATTAATTCTAACCGTTCATCAGGGGGAAAAATTCCTAATTCTGCCATGCGGTGATATTCCGCCACAGTCCAGAGGCGGAGGTTTAGGGTAGTGTTGGTGGTTGATTCGGCGGTTAGCATAATTTGTCACTTGTCATTGGTGGGAAGGTCATTGGTCATTGGTCATTTGTCACTTGTCACTTGTCAAAGGTGAGAGGTAAGAGTAAAATTTTCAAATAACAAAGGACAAATGACAAATGACCAATGACAATTGTGTTTAGGAATTGGGCTCAAACAGCCATTTTTGAACTTTTTTCAGGCTGTTCCATTCAGGTTTTCTTTCGAGACCTTCAGCGATGTTTTCCTTAACTTCATCGCGGAGTTCCGAGGCCGCAATGATTAATTGCATAGCTATATCGATATGTTCGCGGACGCCTTTTTTTCCTTCATCGAGCATAGCGAGGACGAGGTTAACCCGAGCTTGGGCGTCTTGGGGGTTAAGTTTGACAGCTTTTTGGGCAGCTTTGGTGGCGAGAGCGGGTTTGTCGGCGAGGAGGTATAGCCAAGCTAGGGAGGTCCAAGCGTTGCTGTTTTTGGGGGCACGATCGCAGATATCCTTGAACAGAGGAATCAGAGTATCGGGACCTTCACCGGCTTGGTAGCGTTCAATGCCAGTGCTGAAGAGGGATTCAACAAGTTGATTCATTAGTAATCGTGATGGTATATATAGAAAAGGGCAAGGGTAATCAACATAATCCAGATTACCCATGACCTATGAGCAGGAGCAAGTAGGAGTTTAGGCGGAAAAAGACTTACCGCAGCCGCAAGTTTGGCTAGCGTTAGGATTGGTGAACTGGAAGCCGCCGCCAATCATCGCGTTACTGTAGTCCAGAACCAAACCGTAGAGGTAAAGGAGGCTCTTGCGATCGCAAACCACCTTAAAACCATCGTAATCAAACACATCATCAGCAGCAGTAATCAGGCTGGGGTCTTCAAAATCCATCGTGTAAGACATCCCCGAGCAGCCCCCCTGACGCACTCCCACACGCAAGCAGAGGTCTTTACCCTGTTGCTGCCGCAGTAATATCACCTGCTTGAGAGCAGATTCGGTCATCATCACCCCACGCTGTTGGGATTGAGTTGCTTGTGTCATTACCAAAACTCCTATGGCATGGAAAACAGGATCCATTTTGTCCCTATTGTCCATTCTAACGATACCGGGCGGCACTAACCGCAGCAAAAACACTTCTAATTGACAGTGGCGCAGGCGTCTTGCCCCCCCGATCGCTTTCATCGCAGATTCCACCCAGAACCGGATAAAATGTATCGATCTGGGGGTTTTCCGACTAATATAGTGAGGAGCCAGAGGCGACGCCCACCTCTGGTTTGGGAGCAGCAGCTCTTCCTATGAGGAGAACCAGAGAGCCACCGAGAAACAACTCGCCCCTAGTCTTCATCGGAGACACTGTGGAGCCGACAAGCACAGAATCAAAGCGTTATGATTTGAGAAAAGTGCTGTGGGAGAAAGGGCTAAGGTGCCAAAGTGCAGCCAAATCTGGGGGATTGTCGAAGTACCCCATCTCCCCTCCGTCTCCTGGTCCCCCCACCTTTTTTGATATAAGCTGCAAGTAATCAATAGGCATAGCATATGGCTGCTTTGAATCGCTCCACCCGTCGCCGACTACAAAAACTCCCCCAAATCCCCAGCGTGTGGGAGGGAGACCGCCGTCCCTTGGCCAAACCTCTGCCCGGAGAGCTACCAGTAGGTGGGGAGAACCGTGGGCTGCTACTGGGGGGCAGTTCCAGCTCAGAACCGCCAACGGACTGCATACTATGGGTGGATGGCTCCCAAGGATTTGTCAGAGCGATCGACACGATCGACGCCAGCACAGGACCCAATGCAGTAGTACGCACCCTATTGCGGGCAATGGAAGTGCCCCACAACCCCGCCAAACCAGGACGACCGCAAAAAATCGTCGTCAAAGACCGGGAAATGCAATTTTTCCTGCGGGGAGCCCTGCAAGAACTTGATATCGCCATCGAATATGTCCCCCACCTCCCCCTGATTGATGAAATCTTTCGCGAATTACAACAAGCAGCCGACAACAACCCCCCCCACGTACCACCCCTGTACGCCGAAGGCTTAAACACGATCGCCCATCGCATTTGGGAAGATGCCCCCTGGGAAATCTTAGAAGACCACCACGTCATCGCCATCCACATGACCACCGAGACCGGGGCGCCCGAGCCCAGTAGCCTCTACGCGATCGTCATGGGCAAGCTCGGACTAGATTATGGCATCCTCCTATATCGCTCCCTAGAATCCTTAAAGCAGTTTCGCGCCTCAGTTCTAGAAAGCGTTTCCCCAGTGCAGATGCAAGAAGCATTCTTATCCCAAGACTGCTTATTTCTCACCTTTGAAGCTGAAGACGACGAAGAGGTAATGGGATGGAGCCACTTAGCCCCAGAAAATATCGAACCCACTTTTGGCAATCTGCATCCTTTAGAAGGACTGCGCAGTTACCTCTATGAAGACGAAGCCATCAGCACCCTTGTCGCCCTAGAAGCCATCCACAGCTTTTTCAAAGCCCACCGCCGCCGACTGAAACAGTGGGTCAAAATGAGCGAAAAGCAACGCGGAACACAGCCCGGTAAAAGCTCACCACACACAGAGCCGAACCGTCAGGTCAGCACCGCCATCGCCGCCATCTATACACTGGAAATACCGCAAAAATCCACAGAGCCAAAGAAATTTACTGTAGAGGTTAGCACCCTCCCAGACATTACGATGGAATTAGAGGATATGGAGGTAGAATTAGAATCCGTAGAAGACGACCTCCCCGAATTGCCCCTGCTCCGCGATGACTTAGTACCAGCCAATTCCTTTCTCAGTCTCGGAGCAATCCCGTGGAAGAGCGTAGAAATCCTGCGGCTGTCTGTACCGAGCCATCAAAGTGCTGCCGTCACCACCGCCGGGGATGGATTGCCGATTATTATTATTCAAACTACCCGCCCCAAAGCGAAAGCGATGATTGAGCAACTGCAACAAGCCGGAGGGGTGAAAGGGATTTGCTTCAACCCAGGAGAAGACCCCATAGAGGGCAACTCCTACGACCTCGGCATCGTGCAAACCGAAGACGGCGAGCTACATCTATTTGGCGAGTTTTTCAACGATGACCCCATCCACCTTTCTGCGCGCAAGAAATGGGACGATCGCTGCCGTCGCACCAAAGGTTACTGTGGCTTAATCATTGCAATGGGACTCACCGGCAACTCACGAGGCAATCCCCAAATCAAAGATATGCTGGCTTTATTTGAAGCCCGATCGCTTTCCAGTAAAGACCTAGATCTCGGCATTCTCCAGCGCATCCCCATGCCTTTTTAGTCATTTGTCACTTGTACGGGCGATTCGCGAATCGCCCCTACCAAAGGACTCTTGGACAAATGACTAAGGACAAAGGACTTTAGACCAATGACCAATGACCTAAAAATCAAAGTAAATATAAGGTGGTCTGTCCTCGGGCGCGAACAGCAACACCGCAAAAAAGCAACTGGGCACCAACAATATTTTCATCGGCCAGCTTAGCTGCAATTTGAGCGATCGCTCCACCCAATAGGACACCAATATCGCCACAGCCAAAACCAACAACAGCAAAGCCACATCCTCTCTAGGCATCCCCAGAGCCTGTGAATATACCTTCTCGGCAAACTGCGGGTCCGGGGGATGCCCCCACAAATGTCGCACTGCCCACAGTGCATCCCGGAGGTTCGGTAAGCGGAACGGGATCCAAAGCACAAACACCGTCACCTGAACCAACAGCCATGCCATCAAAGTACCTGGGACACTCTCCCACCAGCTTTTCAACGCCGCCACCCGATCGGAAACAGCATCAGTGATGCGGTGAACTATCAGAGCCAAGCCATGCAACCCCCCCCACACAATAAAACCCCAAGCCGCACCATGCCAGATCCCAGCCACCAGCATCACCAACAGCAAATTCAAGCAAGTGCGGAACAAACCGTGACGCCCACCACCCAAAGGAAAATATAAATAATTGCGCAGCCAATCTCCCAAAGTGATATGCCACCGCCGCCAGAAGTCAGCAATACTGGTAGTCAAATAGGGATAGTCAAAATTAGGCGGTAACTGAAAACCCAGCAGCAGAGCGCTGCCCGAGGCGATATGCACGTAACCGCTAAAATCCAAATATAGCTGCAGACCATAACCAAAAGTAGCCAGCCAGATATCACTGCTGCCAGCTCGCTGCAAATTCTCAAAACAGAGGTTAACGAAATTACCAGTATGGTCAGCCAATATCCCCTTTTGAATCGCACCACAGGCAATTAACCACAAACCCTCAATAACTTGGTGTCCCGCCGGAAAATGCAGAGTTCTGAGTTTAGAGGCAAAATAGTGATAGCGAGTAACCGGCCCAGAAATCAGCTTAGGAAAAAAGAATTTGTAAGTAGCAAATTTGAGTAATTGCTGACTTGGTGGCGCCCCCCTATATACATCCACCAAGTAAGCAATACACTCGAAACTGAAAAAACTAATCCCCAATGGCGCCACCACATTGTCCCCATACCAAATGCTAATTGAGTTTAAAACCGGTAAATCCATAAAATTACCAGCAATTCCCAGCAAAAAGACTACATATTTAAAGCCCAACAGCATCAAAGTATTGAAAATAATGCCCAACCACAACCACAGTAAACCCCGCCAGCTCCAATTTTCCAGTAAATTTTGACTAAAGCCGCTCTGGTTGCTATCAAAGCCATTCGCGGCATAAACCCGGTTTTTAGAAATAGCGATGCCCAGCCAAAAGTTCATCAAAACACTGGCCAACAAGAGGGGTATATACTCTATTTGCAGAGAACCGTAAAAAATTAAACTAGCGAATAAAAGTAGCCACAGCCGATGCCGTTGT
Source organism: Oscillatoriaceae cyanobacterium M33_DOE_052 (assembly GCA_015296065.1). Classification (GTDB taxonomy): domain Bacteria; phylum Cyanobacteriota; class Cyanobacteriia; order Cyanobacteriales; family Laspinemataceae; genus Koinonema. The sequence goes on from DVDU01000258.1 coordinate 20,203, forward strand.
TTTTGCAATGACCAGTAAATTACTACCAAACTTAATAAAAATAAACCATAAACAATAGAAATAAAATTCATGTTTGCCCTTTGAATTGATAATTAATAATTGACAATTGATAATTAATAATTGATAATTGATGTTTCAGAATTATATCAAGTCCTACTGCTTGGTTGGTGAATAACTGAGGGGGCAACCACAGGGGGGTTGCCCCGAAATTACCCGATCGATGCCCCGGACTTGATATGATTCATTATCAATTATCAATTGTTAATTATCAATTATTAATTGTCCCAATCTCGGCGTGGGTTTGTTCCAGATGAGCCAGAGTGGTAACATCTAGGTGGCGGCGACGGTCTTTGAGGGTTTTGGTAATTGCCTCATCCAACTGGCGCAAATTGTACCAAGCTAAGGAGCGGGCGTCCTCGGGGGCCGACAGCTTGCGCAACACCAAACCCTGTAGTAAGTTGAAGTATTCCCGCTGCAGCTCACGGCGAATCGAGGAAATCTCCACTAAGTCCCCAACATTGCCGATAACTTCTGTCCAGATGCCTTTTTGCAAGCTATCGAATAGTTCCGCTAAAGTCAGAACATCTGAGGAATTAGCCTTAAGTTGGGCATCGCGTAGGCGGGTTAGGCGGAGGGGTGATAGGAGACTTCGCAACACCGTGCGCTGCAGCCAGAGAATCTGATCGCCGATAGGATAGTCCAAGGGCACTAGCTGTGGGGAGGCGCCCCAGTGATACCACCGCTCTGGGGCCAGCTTGTTCAGCAACTCTGGGGAAAACTGAAACGCATCTTTTTCAAAGACGTACTCCTGAAGCAGCGCCAGAGCTTGCCGCTGCTGCACCCCAGAAATGGCCTCAAATGGTAGTCTGCTATTGGTTTCTGAGGCATAGTTACGGCTGAAAGACTGCCCCGCCACGTACATGGTGGTATTCATCACCTGGCGGATGTAATGGGACAACACCATATTGAACTTTGAGCGTACCTCCTCATAGCTTTCCCCTGCCAGGGGATAGCGTCGGTCCAGACGCTGCCACATCTCCCGGGCATTTTCCATCTGTGCCTGAGAATACCCCAAGATATCACTGCTCAGGTCAAAGACATTTACCCAAGGATTGAGAAAATCAAAGGAGTCCTCATCAGGAGCGTAAGCCAGCTCTGGGGCGGATGAGGCTTGGGCAATTTCTGCTAGAGCGGGCTTTTCACCTTCTGGGGTGACGGCATTTAAAGGTTTGTAACCATATTCGATCGCCCACTTATCATAAGGTCCCACCACCCCGGAAAAATAATCCCCCTGCTTCACCCCTGGTGGCGCCAAATTCGCTGGTAAATAATCCATCACCGAAGCCGTCAAACCCACTTTTTGGGTGATTTCTTGATTATGTAGCTCCTGGAGGCTCAACATCGTGCTGCCGTGGAAATTGTGCCGCAGTCCCAACACATGACCCACCTCGTGCGCCACGATAAACCGTAGGGCCTGGTGGACATACTCCTCCATCTCCTCACTGTTCGGTAACAAGTTATGCAGCAGCGACGCCGCCAACGCCCCCATTGCCGGTTGTATCGCCGCCTCCAGATGAACATTGACAGACCGGCTCAGGGGGGGGATGGGGAGATGGGGAGGAGGGGGAAGATGGGGAAGAGGGGGAAGAGGGGGAGGGGTGGGAAGAGGGGGAAGATGGCC
>DVDU01000129.1 GCA_015296065.1 Oscillatoriaceae cyanobacterium M33_DOE_052
TCCCTCAAGATGTATTTGAGAATCATGGAGAATGAATATTTAGTCATGCTTAAACTCCTTTTTTTTTATCTGCGGCTCTCATTATAACATAATTGTGGCTATTTTTACCACTTTTTTATTGACATTCAACACTTCTGCCACCAGATAAATTTATTTTTCTGTTTAGCTTTGATTTTTTCAGCATTTTTGAGCGGAAAAATCCCCTCGCCGTCATCACGGCTTTTAAACAGGCGTTTGGCCAAGATGAGCGAGTGCTACTGGTGTTAAAATGTTCTAATTCCCAGCGTTTCCCAGCCCAAAAACAGGCAATGCAGGCGGCGGTTGCTGGTTGGGAGAATATTGTCATCATCGATAAGGTCTTGGCCAGAGAAGAAGTCAACGCTTTGCTGTATCATTGTAATGCCTATGTGTCCCTGCATCGCTCCGAGGGTTTCGGACTCGGGATGGCGGAAGCCATGTTTTATGGTAAACCAGTGATTGCCAGTGGCTATTCTGCTAATTTAGAGTTTATGAACGTGGCCAATAGTTTTTTGGTCAAATATGATTTAGTCCCTTTAGAGCAAGATATCAGACCTTATAAAAAAGGGAATTTGTGGGCGGAACCGGATATCAACCATGCGGCGGAGTTGATGGCGTGGGTTTTTCAAAACCAGGAGGCAGCGTCCCAGGTAGGAGCTAGGGGTCAGCGGGATATAAATTTGCTCCTCAGTCCTGAAGCTAGGGGTAAGCACATTGCTACCAGGTTATCGGTTCGTAGTTGGGCTTCAGCCGAAAAAATTCAACTGTCACCGCTACCGCTGGTGAGCATCTGCATCCCCACGTACAACGGGGCGGAATTTGTCGGGGAAGCTCTAGAGAGTGCTTTGGCGCAAACTTACCGACCGCTGGAGATTATTGTATCTGATGATGGCTCTACGGACAATACATTGGAAATTGTCAATGGTGTTTTGTCCTTTAAAGCTGGAGATTTAAGAGGGCTGAAGCCCAACTACGAACCTGGAAGTGGGCTTCAGCCCAATTACGAACTGGTGCGGATTTTGAGCCATGAGAATTACGGGTTGGTGGGCAATTGGAATTATTGCCTAGAGCAGGCGCAGGGGGAATATGTTAAATTTTTGTTTCAAGATGATATACTGGCGCCGGATTGTGTGGCTGAGATGGTGAAGGTGGCGCAAGAGGATGAGGCGGTGGGTTTGGTGTTTGCGCCACGCGAAATTTTTCTTGCCGAAAAGGATAAGAATAACCCCAATTTGGTGAGAGCGACGCAAAGAAACCGAGATTTGCATCAGGGGTGGACGCAGTTGCAGCGGGTGCAGTGGGGATACCAGTTGCTGAATGATGCTAATTTCATGCGCCATCCGATAAATAAGATAGGGGAGCCCAGCAATGTGTTGCTGAAACGGGATGTAGTGCAGGAAATGGGGGGTTTTGATGCCAGTTTGTGCCAGTTGGTGGATGTGGATATGTGGTGGCGGATGATGGGGAGGGGCAAAATTGGGTTTGTGGATAAACGCCTGTCGTTTTTTCGGGTGCATCGCCAGCAGCAAACTTGGGTGAATCTGTTTTCGGGGAAAAATGCGAAGGATTATGATTTGTTTTGTCATAAGGTGTTATTTGGCCCTGAGTATGGGTTTTTAGATGAGCAATTTAAGGCGAGGGTGAGGCGGGAACTCCAGCCTATATTGTTTTTTGAGGGGGTGGCAAGTAGTGTTAATTATTATCGTCAGCATCTGGGGGATGGGGAGGCTCTTGCCAATGTACGCCTAGCTCGGCACCAGCTTGCTATAAAATGGCTGGATATTTCTGCTGGGGAGTTGAAATCTGCCTATCTGGGTTATCCAGGTAAGGCGTATAAATTCCTCCTGAAAAGTGGGATAAAATCCGAGACTTTAACGACGGAAGAGCGGGATTTTTTGGAGGAGTTGAGTGATTATCTGGCTAAAGGGTTTAATCAGCCGCAGGATATGCAGTATTTCTTGGCGGCTACTCTTTATGGCTATTGTTACCAGCTACCGGTAAAATATGAAAATGCGGCGATACCGGTGTGGTTTTTTGATGATTTTTTACATTTGCTGATTGAAAGACCAGGGAAGTTTTCTAATGAGGGGGAGCAAGAGGGTTTCTCCCGCTATCTGCGGCAGTTGGTAAATTATGTCAGCCATGAGATTAATGGGAAGAGTAGTCCTGTGGTGCGGCAAAAAGTGGCGGCGGTTTTTGAAAAAATGGGGTTGACTGGAAATAGTTTATCTGCTAAATGAGGCTATTTTTCACTTGTATGAATAAAATAGTTGACAAATTTTGAAATATATGCTATTATTCTTTTTGTGTGCAAGATTGTTTGATGTGAAACCAACGTTCATAGGAGAATGATATAAAATTCTGTCATGTGACAAGTGACAAATGACCAGTGACAAATGACCAAGAGAAACCACAGGATGGGCAGTAGCGTCAAGGCAGTTCAATGTCCGGAAATGGAAGCGCTTTGATGGTAACTGGTCCTATTCTGGATGTGCGGGGTGCTGGTGAGATTGTGTCCAGAAGCCATAGCCGGAGGCCCAAAGCCGGTTGGTGGTAGGGGAAAAAAGGTCAATCCCCCCACAGACAAAGGAAATGGGGATTGGCTATAGTGGGTGGGGGGTTGGTAGCACTAAGAGGTTGGAGATGAGTGAGGTTTTGCAGGTTGGCAACAAAACGATCGAATCAGGAGAAATCCCGGTTTTGCTCAAGCAGTATGGGTTATGGGGGCAATTTTTGCGGGGAGTGGTGATCGATGAGGCGATCGCGGAGATCTCCCTGAGCGAAGAAGAGAGCCGCCGAGCCGTAGAAGAATGGCGACTGCAAAACAAACTGGGCTCGATCGAAGACCGAGACGCTTGGTTGACAAATCAGGGACTCACCATCGAGCAGATGGAGGAAATGATTTTGCGACCTTTGCGCCTGGAAAAATTCAAACAAGCCAAATGGCACCCCAAAGCCGACCTCTATTTTATCGAGCGGAAGCAGAGCTTCGACCAAGTAGTTTACTCCCTACTGCGTACCCAAGACCAGGGACTGGCTTGGGAACTATATTACCGGATTCAGCAAGGAGAAATGAGCTTTGCCGAATGTGCCCGTCAATACTCCAAAGGGCCGGAAAGCCAAACCGGCGGGTTATTAGGACCAGTAGCCCTGAGTCAGCCACACCCCCAAATTGGCAAAATGCTCTCCGTCAGCCAACCAGGGAAACTGTGGCGGCCCCAGGCACTGGCAGAGTGGTTTATCATCATCCGTTTAGAAAAATATCTCCCAGCCAAACTCGACGACGCCATGAGGCGGCGATTGGTTGAGGAAATGCACGAAACCTGGCTCCAAGAACAGGTACAGCTAATTTCCAAGTCTCAAACTGTAGAATCTCCAGCCCCAAGCAAGCCATTATGACATCAACTGTGGGTCAAACCCAAATAACCTCTTTTCTGGCTCAAACCCCCCCCTTTGATACCCTCGATGCCAAAGACTTACAAGCCTTGGCATCGAAATGTCAAATGCTGCGCTACCGCACGGGTCAGCCCATCTTTGAATTGGGAAAAATGCCCACCCAGGTAGTGATTATTTATGAAGGAAAAGCGCGAGAACTGGCGGGCAACCCCACGGAGCAAATACCCATCAGCCTGAGAGTAGCGGGGCCGGGAGAAATTTTCGGCTGGGTTTCCCAGATGCGAAAGGCGCCCTCAGAAACCCTACTCTCTTCTTCAGAAGTCATCTGCATTACCATCCCAGATGCTGATTTTGTCGATTACCTGAAAGCTCACCCCACCATAGACACAGCTTTTAAAAACCGTGTGGCGCTGGTGGAAGTTTACGAACTGTTAAAACAAGATCTGGAAAGAAGAGCCCATGCGGCGGCGGCCCAGGAAGCTGGCAAACTAGCCAATCAACTGTGGTCAGAGGCAGTTGTACTCAATGTCACCAAAGGGGCAGACCTGCAAAAACTAGACCCCAGGAGGATTTGGTTTCTCAGTCAGGGAAAAATTGACGAGTTGACGGCGGGGAGTTTGGTATTGCTCGATCGCCTAGAACCCAAACCAAAACTAGGCAGCGGCCAAACCCGCTTAATTGGTCTGAGTATCACCGCCCTGAACCGAGCCCTACAGCCACCACCAGCCACCGACGAACCCCAAGATAGCCTCGGGGAAGCCGCCGTAGAAGATTCCATTCCCTACGCCCCTCCCGTAGTCCCCGAGGTGGAATTTGACCCCCTCGCCCCCCGCCCCAAATACCCATTTGTCGCCGGTCGCGGCGAAATCAACGCCCCCCTCGCCTGCTTTCTCATGCTGGCAAGACATCTGGGGATGAAAAATCGCAAAGATAGCCTGCGGCGGGTACTCAAAGACCAACTTGTCACCAACAAACGCCTCACCCTGCAATCCTGCGGCGCCGTAGGCGCGATGATGGGCTTAAATGGCCAGTTAGTCACCGTTCCCGTAGAATTGCTGCCCAGGCTGAAAGCCCCCGCCATCATCCGGTGGCGCAACAGCTTCGCCCTCCTGTATGAACTCAGCGCCAGAGAAATCGTGATGGGCATCCCCGAGCAGGGGATAGTCCGCAAAAAACCCAAAGACTTTATCATCGAGTGGGAGCAACCAGAAGGTCAAGGCCAAGTGCTGCTCCTGCAACCAAAAGCCGATGTCAACCAAGAGCAGTTTAGCTTTTGGTGGTTTTGGCCAGAGCTGAAGAAATACAAAGTAACCTTATTCCAAGTATTTCTCGCTTCCTTTTTCGTCCAACTATTTGGCCTCGCCAACCCCCTCATCACCCAAGTCATCATCGATAAAGTCCTAGTACAGCGCAGCATCGATACCCTGCACGTGTTAGGCGTGTTCATGGTGGCAGTAGCAGCTTTTGAAGCATTGCTCACGGGGTTGCGCACCTACCTATTTGTGGATACCACCAACCGCATCGACTTGAGCTTAGGTTCCCAAGTCATCGACCACCTGCTCCGCCTCCCCTTGAACTACTTCGACCACCGCCGGGTGGGGGAAACCGCCGGTCGTGTCCACGAACTAGAACGTATTCGCCAATTCCTCACCGGGACAGCGCTAACCGTAGTTTTAGACGCGCTGTTTTCCATGATTTACATCGCCGTCATGCTGTCATACAGCCTGATTATGACCTTGGTGGCATTGGCGACCCTGCCATTCTTCGTCCTGCTGATTTTCCTAGTTTCACCTATAGTCCGCCGTCTGCTGCGTAACCGCGCCGAACGCTACGCCGACGTGCAATCCTATCTCGTAGAAGTAGTATCCGGGATTCAAACCGTCAAAGCCCAAACCATTGAACTCAAATCCCGGTGGAGCTGGTACGAGCGCTATGCTCGCTATGTGTCCGCCGGTTTCCAAACCGTCCTTACCTCCACCGCCGCCAGCTCCTTCAGCGGCTTTTTAAACAAACTATCTGGTTTGTTGCTCCTGTGGGTGGGAGCCTATATGGTGCTAGAAGGAGAAATGACTTTGGGTCAGCTTATCGCCTTCCGGATTATCGCCGCCAACGTCACCGGTTCTCTATTGCGGTTCGTGCAGGTGTGGCAGACCTTCCAAGAAACCGCCATGTCCGTAGAACGGATTAAAGATATTTTGGATGCCAAACCCGAAGCAGACGAAGAAAACCGCAACAACATTCCCCTGCCAGAAATTAAAGGCGGCGTGGAGTTTCAGGATATTTCCTTCCGGTTTACTAATAGCGGACCGCTGCAACTATCCAATATCAATTTGAAATTTGAGCCCGGTCAATTCGTGGGATTAGTTGGCCAGAGCGGTTCCGGTAAGAGTACCTTGATGAAGCTGCTACAGCGGCTGTACGACCCGAATTCCGGCACGATCGCTATTGACGGTTACGATATCAGCAAGGTGGAATTGTATTCTCTGCGGCGGCAAATTGGGGTGGTACTCCAGGACACATTGCTGTTTAACGGCAGCGTTCAGGATAATATTTCCCTGACCAACCCAGAGGCGACCACAGAAGAAATTATCGAAGCCGCCCAAATAGCGGTGGCTCACGATTTCATCATGTCTCTGTCTAATGGCTACAACACGGTGGTGGGAGAGCGGGGGTCATCTCTATCTGGGGGTCAGCGACAGCGGCTCGCGATCGCCCGTACCGTCCTGCAAAATCCCCACCTGCTGATTTTGGACGAAGCCACCAGCGCCCTAGACTACAAATCAGAGCGCCAAGTCTGTGACAATCTGCGCCACCACTTTAGAGGCCGTACCGTCTTCTTTATCACCCACCGCCTGCAAACCGTCCAGCAGGCCGATGTTATCCTGATGATGGATAAGGGCATCGTTGTGGAACAGGGCACCCATGATGAATTAATGGCTCTCAAAGGTGCTTATTATTCCCTCTACCAGCAGCAAGAAGCCCAAATGTAATCCCTGTGATTCTCACAGCTTGCCCACCACAGGCACTCTCAGCAATATCACAAAGCCTATGAAAGACCAAACCCCGGCGGCGCAAGATACAAGCCTCCAAGACTTATCACCAATGACCAGCAACGCCATCAGAACTGAGGCGATGTTTGACCACCCAGTAATTTTAGAGCCCAAACCCTACTGGTCAAGTATTATTGTTTGGGCGCTGATGGGGATGACTGCAGTTGGTATCACCTGGGCTTATTTCGCCAAAATCGAGCAAGTGATTCCCAGCACTGGGAAATTGGAACCACAAGGAGCAGTGGTAGAAGTGAAAGCCCCCACTGGTGGGGTGGTGCGCGAGATTTTGGTCAAAGGGGGAGATATTGTTGACCAAGGTCAAATCATCCTCAGATTTGATGCCACTGCCCCTGCTGCAGATGTGGAGGCTCTCAAACAGCAGCGAGAACTGGCGATGGTGCAAAAGACGGCTCTGGAAAACCAGGCTTACATCCAATCTTTGCGACAACTGCGCGATCGGCTCCGTCAAGAAACCGAAGCCTACCAAGCCGAAATCGATGGGCTACAGGTGGCGGGTGGCGGCGAATTCGGAGCCAACCAGCAGAGACGGGTAGAAGCCAGCCGATCGGAAGTTGATTCCCGCGTCCAAGCAGCTCGCGCCCGAGTGCAAGAACTCGAAGAACAGCTCGCTGGTATCCGCACCCAAATCCCCACAGTGCGCCGCCAGGTGGCTCTATCCCGAGACCAGCTCCAAGCCTCTCTCAACCAAGTGGCTAGCGCCAAAGCCCAACTACCCGCCGCCCAAGCCCAACTCGACGCCGCTCTCGCCCAGCTCCCTACCGCCGAAGCCCAACTCTACAATGCTCAACAAGGTCTGAAACTGAACGAAAGTATTCTCGCCCAAATCTCCCCACTGGTGGAACAGGGGGCAGTATCGGAGTTGCAAAGAAAGCGCCAAGAGCAAGAGGTATTAAACCGAGAAACCGAAGTGTCAGCCCGCGAAGCCGAAATCCTCAGCCGCAGACAGGAAATCTCTGGGCGAGAAGCGGAAATCCTCCGCCGCCGGGATGATATTACTACCAGGGAAGCGGAGTTGATTCGGAATCAGGATCAAATTGTGTCCCGCGAAGCGGAAATCGAGCGGCTCATCAGCCAAGAGCAGCAGCTACAACAGCAAATTAACCAAGCTCAGCAGCAGCTACGCAATACCGACTCTTCGTGGCAAGAAGAACTGCTCACCAAAATTGCTGACAACCAAAAACGCCTCTCTGAAATCGAGGTGCAGCTCGCGAATGCGGTTCAGGAGAACGAGCGATCGAACTTGGAAAACCAAAACCGCATCTCCCAAATTGACGCCCAGTTAGCCCGCGCCCAACTGCAACTCCAGTACCAAGAACTCAAAGCCCCAGTCCGGGGTTACGTCTTTGACTTGCAGCCGAATAAACCCGGTTTCGTCGCTCGCGAAACCGAACCGATTTTAAAAATCGTCCCCGATTCGGAAGTGGAAGCCTCTGTTTTTATCAGTAACCAGGATATTGCCTTGGTGACAGAAGCCCTCCGCCTGAATAAAGAACGATTTGCCAACGGCGAGCAAGAAGAAGATGGTGTGCGGGTAGAAGTCAGTGTGGAAGCCTTCCCCTCCACTGAGTATGGCACCGTAGAGGGGGTGTTGACCTCGATCGGCGATGACGCTATGCCACCGGAACAAGGCGTGAGACCTTATTGGGCTTTCCCCGCCACGATTAAGCTGAAACAGCAAGAATTTGTCCTCAGCGACGGACGCAAAGCCTCCCTCAAATCTGGGATGGCAGTGCAAGCCAATATCAACATCGGCCAGCAAACAGTTCTCCAGATATTTTTGGGTCGTTTGACCAGAAAAACCAACACTTTAGAAACGGTTCGCTAATGACATATAACGTTAATGGTCATTTGTCCCAAGGGATATGGTGCAATTATCCCCCGGACAAATGACCAATCACATCGGACAAATTACCCATATCAATTTTAGGCGCATTATATTGCTCATGTTAAAACAGCTCATTTTTCAGGAATTTACCCAAATCATGCCAGTTGGCCGTCAGCGAAACCAGAAATTGATGGCATCTATCATGGCCATCACTGCTAGCTTAGTGGTGCTGTTCCCCGTGAAAGGTTCAGCTAACAATACTCCAGAGACCGCACCACCGGAATTGCGCAATCTCATTCTCCAGATTGATGAGGCGGCAAGCGCTAGAAATTTGCCGGGAGTGATGGATTTTTATAATGTCAATTTCACTCATTCTGATGGGCTGACTTATTCTACTGTAGAAAGCACCGTTCGTGACCTGTGGCGACGGTATCCTAATATTAGTTATCGCACTAAGTTGTTGTCTTGGTCAACAGAAGGAACCCAAATTATCGCCGAAACAGTTACGGAAATCTCTGGCATCGAGAATACAGACAATCGGCAATTAACTCTGACAGCGACTGTGCGATCGCGCCAACGCTATGAAAACCAAAAACTCATCCGCCAAGACATCCTCGCCGAACGCATAGAAATCAATTCCGGTGCTAATCCCCCCAAATTAAAAATTAATTTGCCCGAAGAAGTGCGCGTGGGGGAAAGATATACTTTTGATGCTATTGTGGAAGAACCTTTAGGAGACGAGCAACTCCTCGGCGCCGCCCTAGAAGAACCGGTCAGGGTGGATAAATATCTCAATCCCTCCAGTTTGGATTTAGAATTGTTGTCAGCGGGGGGTATTTTTAAAGTCGGTCAAGCACCAAGAGTACCCGATAATCGCTGGATTTCCGCCGTTGTCGTCCGCCACGATGGCATCACCGCAATTTCTCAACGCCTGCGGGTGGTCGGTCGTAGCTAAAAAGTTATTTTTTCTCTTCTGTAGGGTGGGCAAGGCTAGCTTAATTATTCACATGAAATCATATGGGTTGGCCTTGCCCACCCTATCAATTGAATACTTGCCCACCATAATAATTGACTTCTCTAGGGTGGACAAGGCTCCTCTAATTATTCACATGAGTAATTTAGGGTGGCCTTGCCCACCCTACTAATGCTCAGGACAAGGAACAAATAACTGCCGACATATGACAAAGCACCGGCAAATTCTTAAGCCACCAACCACCGGCCAGTTTCGGGGTCGCGATAGGTATGATAGGGGTTTGTTGTGAGTAGATTATTATTTGGCGGACAGTTATCTGCTTCCGTGTTGGCAGGGGCGGCAACTACCCACCTGCCAGTTTGGGGGTCGCGATAGGTATAGTAGGGGTTGGTTTTCAGTGTTTCCTTTGGCATTGTGACTTTTTTTATTTATGCCCTTGCCTCCATAGTTTCATCTTCCCTGATTTGGCGGCTGACTAAAGCGATCGGCCACCCCTAACCCTTGTGATTTTGCATAACTAAATTTGTGACCTAGGTCTCAACCCCACAAGGATCCGCGTCACAACCAAGAACAATAGGATTAAATATTACCAATAGCATTTTTCTCCAGCATCTCTCAATCCAGAGCCACCACTAACCCAGACCAAACCCCCCGCAGAATCTCACCGCACAAAAGCGATCGGCATCACCTCCCAGAAACCTCATCAGCCGTATATTGCAAAACACGGTGACATCAGGATGCCACCAAACCCACGCATCACCCATCAATCCCAAAGGCCAAAAGGATGAAATCATCAATCCTCCAGACATTAGGGTGGTTTGTCCTCCTAACTCTCATCAACACCACCCCCAACCCCGCCACCGCTCAACCCATCACCCCCGCCCCCGACGGCACCAACACCCGCATCACCCCCGATGGGCAAAGGTATGATATCGATCGCGGCAGCCTCTCTCAAGACGGTAGCAACCTCTTCCACAGCTTCCAACAATTTGGCCTCAACCAGGGAGAAACCGCCAACTTTATCACTAACCCCCAAATTCACAACATCCTCGGTCGGGTGGTTGGCGGCGACCCCTCCATCATCAACGGCTTAATCCAAATCACCGGCGGCAATTCCAATTTATTTTTAATGAACCCGGCGGGCATCCTCTTCGGACCAAATGCCAGCCTCAACGTCCCCGCCGACTTCACCGCCACCACCGCCAGCGGTATCGGTTTTAGCAACGGCTGGTTTAATGGGTTTGGCAGCAGCGACTACGCTAACCTAGTCGGGACCCCCAGCGCCTTCAGCTTCAATATGTCGCAACTGGGGACAATTATTAATGAAGGGAATTTAACCCGCACCAACGGTAGCAACCTCAACCTGTTCGCCAACACCGTCATCAATACTGGCACCCTCTCCACTCCAGGGGGCAACATCAACATGACCGCCGTCCCCAATGGCAACACCCTGCGCATCAGCCAACCCGGACATCTACTGAGTTTAGAAATCATCCCCACCGCTAATCACAACCCATCTCTCCCCCAACTCCTCACCGGTGGGGACCCCCTGCACCACGCCACCACAGTGGAAAAACTCGAAGATGGCACCATTCGCCTCACCGGTTCCCAAACCCCTATCCCCCTAGAACCGGGAGTGGCTGTAGTTAGCGGAAATGTTGATGTAGGAGGGCTAAAGCCCAACTACGAACTAAACATCCTTGGCGATAAAATTGCCCTCATCGGTGCCAATATCGACGCCAGTGGCGCCAACAGTGCAGGAAATATCCACATCGGTGGTAACTACCAGGGTGCAGGACCACTTCCCAACGCCACTCACACCTATATAGACCAGAACACGAATATCAGCGCCAACGCCATCAGTGGCGGGAAAGGCGGTGAAATTATCATTTGGAGCGACAACACCACCCAATTTCACGGCAATATCAGCGCCACCGGCATAGAAAACGGCGGTTTTGTCGAAATTTCCGGCAAACAAAACCTGATATTCCGAGGTAACGTTGACCTCAGCGCCCCCAATGGCCAAACCGGGACTCTATTATTAGACCCAGAAAACATCACCATAGTTGATGGCAGTGGCGGCGCTAATAATAGCCAACTATCAGATAATCAAATTCTGTTTGGGGATACTGGGACAACCTACACCATTTCCGAAACCAAATTAGAAAGCCTCAATGGTAATGCCGCCGTAGAATTGCAGGCCACCAACAACATTACTATTGAAAATTTAACCGATAATAGCCTAACTTTTCAATCGGGCAGCGGCGCCATTAATTTTACCGCTGATGCCGATAATGATGGTAGCGGCGCCTTCACCATGAATTCCGGGGATAGCATCATTGCTCCCGGTCGTCCCGTCACCATCAATGCTGCTAGCATCACCTTGGGGAATCTGAATACTACATCAAGCGCTTCATCTTTCGCCCCACCAGGTCAGGGAGGAGATATTAGTATAACTGCGGCTCAAAATATTGAATTCAACTCTGTTAATACACAGGGAATGGATTCGGGAAATATTCAGCTTAACAGCCGCAATGGTACGATTATTGGAAATACATTAAGCACAGCAAATGATTATTATCAAGGAAATGCCGGTGATATCAATGTGACGGCGGCTGGTGATATACAGCTAAATTCTATTGAAGCTGATTCAGAGTCATATGATGGGATGACTGGGGGTGATGTTACAATCAGCACATCTGGCGGCAGTTTGTCCATCGGTAGCATCTACAACTCCTCTGGTCTAGAAGGAGTAGGGGGCAATGTTAGTCTGACCGCGTTTGACACCATAACCACCAACACTATAGACTCATCTGGAGGCTTGCAGGGTGGTAATATCAGCCTTACCAGCAGCGCCAGTGGCATCAATATCATAAATGGAACTCTGGTATCTAATTCAGCCAATGGGACTGGTGGGGACATCAACCTCAGTGCCAGTGGTGCTATTCTCAGCAGCAATATAGACGCTAGTGGTGCGATCGGCGGTGGCAATATTACCCTTACCTCCACCTGGGGTGATATTGATACCAGTAGCGGTCAACTGACTGCTGATAGTACCGATGGCACCGATGGCAACATCGCCATCAATACTTATACTGGCAGCATTATTCTCGGCGAACTAACCGGCCCCCAAAACATCAACATCGTCAATGGTGGTACAGATAACCCCTTGGGTAACAACCTCCCGACTACAGTGGATGCGGATGCTGACACCATTAACCGCCAGTCAGGTCAAGTATCCTTACAAGCCCATAACGATATTACCGTCAGCGAGCCGATCGTTACCAACTCGATTTCCAGTTTAGAACTGAAAGCCGGACGCAACATCAACATCAACGCCGATATCGACACCAGCGGTAGTAACGGTAACATCACCCTCCAAGGCAACGACAACGGCGCCAACCCCACCTATCGCCAACCCGGTTCCGGTAATATCATCATAGCACCCGGTACTAATCTCAACGCCGGGAGCGGGGATATTTTGATTCAATTAGGCACATTAGCCGAAGTAGGAAATATTACTCTGGCTAATCTCGACACCACCGGTAGCGTCAGTGTGATTGCACGCGGGGGTAATATCCAAGCCGCAGACAGTGGCTCGATGATTACCGCCAATAATGCCAGCTTCCTCACCTATGAAAATGGTGGCATTGGCACCCCTGACCAACCATTGGCTATTACCTTGAATAATTTAGCCGCACAAGCAGGTAGCAGCGGTGCTTTTTTCTATTCTCCCCATCAAGGCGTCACTGTTGGCGGTGCTAGCGAGCAGATTTTAGGGATTTCTACATCCGGCGGGGGGGATATAGGGGTCAGCGCTTTGGGTAATATCACTATCAACGAAGATATTTCTACCCAAGTGATTCAAGGTAATGCAGGCCAAATTACCCTGACTAGCACTGAGGGCACAATTAATAGTGTTGACAGCAAAATTATCTCTTATTCTAACCAAGGCAATGGGGGTGATGTCACTTTAACCGCATCAGGGGATATCAGCACTAGCAACATCGAATCCTTTGGTTTGGGTGATGGTGGCCAAATTACCCTTACCAGCCAAATCGGGGGGATTGATGTGGGAGATATCAGCTCTGTATCTCAGACAGGTAATGGCGGGTTCGTCACTCTCGCTGCTGATGGAGATATTACAACCAGGAATATTTCCTCTGATACCCAGTCTATTCTCTGGGATGCTGCTAATAATACATACAAGTATGGCAATGCAGGAAATGTCACTATCACTAGCGGTGGCGGCAGCATCGATACCACTGGCGGCATGGTTTCAGCCTCGGCTAATTCCTCTGATGGTAATGGTGGCGATGTCAGCCTCAGTGCGGCGGGTGATATTCGCGTTTACAGAATTGAATCCACTTCCCCTGATGGTAATGGTGGCAATGTCAGCCTCAGTGCGGCGGGCGATATTCGTGGTGAGATAATCTACGCATATTCCAAGTCTGGTATTGGTGGTGATGTCAGCCTCAGTGCGGCGGGTGATATTCACAATGGCACAATTGAATCATATTCCAATTCTGGTATGGCTGGCAATGTCAGCCTCAGTGCGGCGGGCGATATTCACAATAACACAATTAGATCACATTCCTCGTCTGGTACTGGTGGCCATGTCAGCCTCAGTGCGGCGGGCTATATTGCCACGGGCGTAATTGAATCATTTTCTCAGGGCAGAGGTGCAGGGGGTGACATCACTATTACCAGCAGTGATGGTGCTATTGATGCTACTGGAAACTTAGGCTCTTATGCAGTTTTGGGTAATGGCGGGGATGTCACCCTCAAAGCCGCTGGCCCAATTACTACAACTAATATTTCTTCGCGGTCAGGCTTTGAAGCTCAGTATGTGGAGCGGGATGGGTCTTATACTTGGCAATTCGTCCCACTGTCCAATAGCCAGGGGAATGGTGGCGACATCACCATAGAAAGCCGTAACAACACCATCAATACCAGTGGCGGACACTTAGACTCACGCTCTACTGGTGGCGGTGCAGGCCATATTACCATCACTGCCAACCAAGACATTACCACCAGTCGTCTCCTCTCTTCTGCTGAAGGTTCCTCTACCAATCTTCGCAGCGGCGATATCACT
Organism: Oscillatoriaceae cyanobacterium M33_DOE_052; assembly: GCA_015296065.1. GTDB lineage: Bacteria > Cyanobacteriota > Cyanobacteriia > Cyanobacteriales > Laspinemataceae > Koinonema. The sequence continues at coordinate 14,379 of DVDU01000129.1, forward strand.
ATCACCAGCACAAAAGGCAGCATCAACACCACTGCAGGCGACTTATCCCAAGAGGCAGTAATTTTAGCCACCGATGACGCCGCCACTGTGGATGTCGCCGCAATTTTTGGCCAAGCACAAGCGAATTTACAAGCACACGCCACCGCTGGAACTGGGGGCAATGTCACTCTACAAGCGGCTGGCGATATCACCACCAGTCATATCAGTTCTTTTGGTCCTAGCACCAGCGGCGCCATTCGTGTCACCAGTGGCGGCAATATCCAAACTGGGGTCTTATTCTCATTTTCAGAAACTGGTAAAGCTGGCAGTGTCACCCTCACGGGAAATAACGGCAGTATCGCCACCAACCATATCAGCTCCTATGGCAACGAAATGGGGGGCGATGTGACGATTACTGGTAAGAGTTTTGATATTGGTGCTGCCACTATCAACTCTTACTCAGAAAACGGCACGGCGGGAAATGTCACTATTAATGTGGATGGCAACTTCACCCTAGGAGGAGATGCAGCGCGTAGCGGTATCCGCTCTGAAGGCGCTCAAACAGGCGGGAATATTAGTATCAGCAGCAATTCTGGCACTATCAACACCCGCAACAGCGAAGTGCTTTCCTATTCTGAAGGTGGCACCGCTGGTGATGTCACTCTCCGCGCTGAGGGGGATGTTTCTACTGGCAATATCCGCTCTCAAGGGGCGCAACAGGGAGGCAATCTTAGTATTATCAGCTTTAATGGTGCTGTTGATACCAGTTGGGGCTTATTGAGTTCTTACTCAGATAATGGCACCGCTGGATATGCCAGCCTTTCCGCTTTCGGGGATGTGAATACTGGGGATATTAGCTCCTACGGTTATCTCACCGGAGGCAGCATCACTCTGGGCAGTACCGATGGTGAAATTAATACTACCTGGGGCAAACTAGAGTCATTTTCTCCTGGTGGTGATGCGGGAGCTGTCACCCTAGAAGCACCAGGGAATATTGCCACTGGGGATATTGTCTCCGAGGGCAACAATACTGGGGGCAGCATCACTATTACTACTGATGGTGCTTTGGACTTAACCAATGCTACCCTCAATTCATATTCGGCGCGGGGACGATCGGGAAATGTCACCCTGACTGGCCAAGATAATATCACGCTAGGGGGAGATGCCGAGCGCAGTGCGATCCGCTCCGAAGGCTATGCCGCCGGTGGCGATATTACGATTACCAGCATTGAGGGTAATATTGATACTTCCCGAGGCAATCTTGACACTTATTCGCTCGCAGGGGAAGCGGGGACAATTATTCTGCGCGCTGGTGGGAGTGTGAATAGTGCCGCTATGACATCTTATGGCAATTTGGCCAGTGGTGATGTAACGATTCAGGCAGATGGTGGTAATATTGCTACCGGGGAAATTAAAACCATTGCCCCTAATGGCACTTCCGGCACTGTGACGCTGAATAATTTTAGCCACAATGGGGATATTGTCACGGCGAATATCACCACAGAAGGTGGCACAGCAGCAGGGGATATTACGGTCAAAGCTACTGACGGGGCAATTACCACAGAAAATCTCACCTCTAGTTCCAGTGGCGGTGATGCGGGAGATGTCACCCTGGAAGCGGAAGGGGATATTACAGCGGCAGATATCACCTCGTCTGGGCAGAATAATAGCGGTGATATTGCTGTCACCAGTAATGATGGGTCAGTGACTACAGATGATATCACCACTACGGCTAACCAGGGGGATGCTGGGGATGTGACGGTGCAGGCAGAAAATGATATCAATACTGGTAATATCAGCTCAGTGGCGGGGGGCAATAGTGGCGATATTACAGTGAATAGCGCCGCTGGGTCGGTGAATACTGGGAATATTGAAACTCTCGCGGCAACTGGCGCTAGTGGTGATGTGACCGTGGGGGCGTTTGGTGATATTAATACGGGTAATATTACTTCGGCGGGTGCCTTGGGGAGTGGGGATATTAATCTCACCACTGTCACTGGGCAGGTCAACACGGGAGAAGTTTACACCAATACGGGTACGGTGAATATTACTTCAGGGGCTGATGTTGTCAATTCTGGAGCGCCGCTGAATGCCAACTTGAATCCTAATGAGGCGATGTTGGCTAATCCGGGGAATCCGCCGATGATGAATCAGTTGGCGGTGATGAATGAGCTGATTTTGACTGTGCAAAATGACGCCAGTATCAATAGCAGTTTGCTGCCATCAGAGAAAGTATTTTCTCAGGAAACGTTATCCAGCAGCGAGTCCCAGGAATTACTGGCTAGCCTTAAGGTGATGAACAGTAGCCCCCTGGCAATAAATGCGGAATCGGCAGTGTTAGCCCTGGAAAAAAGCCGGGGGGATGAGTATGGGGCTTATTTTGGCCAGGATTTCGCCCAAGATTTGCAATCCACGGTTTCTATCCGGGAGGCTTTGGGGAAGATTGAGGCAGAAACTGGTTATAAATCGGCAATTATTTATGTGATGGCACAGTCAGACCAACTAGAGCTGATTGTGATGACTGGTACGGGGCAACCCATCCGCAAAACTGTTCCCGAAGCACCACGAGATGAACTGTTGGCTATGGTGGATAATTTTCGCCAGCAACTGACTATTAAGCGGTTCGGGAAACACACTAATGGCTATCTCAAACCATCGCAGCAGCTTTATCAATGGCTAATTGCTCCGATCGAAGGGGAATTACAAGCGGCGGGAATTAATACTCTGCTATTCAGTATGGATGTGGGATTGCGGAGCTTACCAATGGCGGCACTCCATGACGGGCAGCAGTTTCTGGTGGAAAAATACAGTATGAGCCTGATTCCGTCGATGAATTTAATCGATCCGCGCTACCAACATCTCAAAGATACGCGGGTGTTGGCGATGGGTGCTTCTCACTTCCAAGACTTGGCTCCTTTGCCTGCGGTGCCGGTGGAATTGTCGGCGGTGACGCAGGATTTGTGGCAAGGTGATGATTATTTAAATGAACGTTTCACAAGAAATAACCTCGTGCGCCAACGCCAACCAAATCCCTATCCGATTATTCACTTAGCTACTCATGGGGAGTTTAAACCAGGAACACCGGAAAATTCATATATTCAACTGTGGGGAGATGAAAAACTGCAGTTGAATGAATTGCGGGAGTTGGGGTGGAATAATCCGCCGGTAGAATTGCTGGTGTTGAGTGCTTGTCGCACGGCTTTAGGGGACGAGCAGGCGGAGATGGGTTTTGCGGGTTTGGCGGTAGCGGCGGGGGTGAAGTCGGCTTTGGCTTCCCTGTGGTATGTGAGCGATGAGGGGACTTTGGCGTTGATGACGGAGTTTTACCGCAACTTGGAGAATGCCAAGATTAAGGCGGAGGCCCTGCGACAGGCCCAGTTAGCGATGATTCGGGGTGAGTTGGATGTCACGGGAGGTCATTTACGCAATAGTGCCGAGGCATCAGCGATGCCGCTACCGCCGGATTTGTCAGGGGTGGAAAATAGCAATCTGTCTCACCCTTATTATTGGTCGGCTTTTACGATGATTGGCAGTCCGTGGTAAGAACGGCTAGCATAATTGTTACTATGTCCTTCCTCTTCTGGATCAATGCGGGAGAGTTTTTGAATTGTGCAGGGACAAGGGAGGAGGGACAACAGACCAAGGACAAATCACTGGCAAATTCTCAAGCGACCACCCACCTGCCAGTTTCGGGGTCGCGATAGGTATGATAGGGGTTGATTTTCAGTGTTTCTTTTGCCATTGTGACCTTGTTTGTATTATTTTTATCAAGTATTTTTTGCTCATACGTGCGACATCTCCAAGTTGTCACAGCAGTGCCGTGATAGGTATCACCCCTTATACCCCCGCTAGTCCTCTATACTGAAAGATATTGTCACAACCGATAAGCATTCGGGGTGTTGCCAAACTTACTCCTCATAAATCAATCAAGGACCCCCAGCGGATGAAAGCATCAACCCTCCAGACATTAGGGTGGTTGGCCCTCCTAACTCTCATCAACACCATCCCCACCCCTACTACCGCTCAACCCATCACCCCCGCTCCCGACGGCACCAACACCCGCGTCAACCCCGATGGGCAAAGGTATGATATCGATCGCGGCACCTTATCCCGAGATGGTAGCAACCTCTTCCACAGCTTCCAACAATTTGGCCTCAACCAGGGAGAAACCGCCAACTTTATCACTAACCCCCAAATTCACAACATCTTGGGCAGAGTAGTAGGTGGCGACCCCTCCATCATCAACGGTTTAATCCAAATCACCGGCGGCAATTCCAATTTATTTTTAATGAACCCCGCCGGTATCCTCTTCGGACCAAATGCCAGCCTCAACATCCCCGCCGACTTCACCGCCACCACCGCCAGCGGTATTGGTTTTAGCAACGGCTGGTTTAATGGGTTTGGCAGCAGCGACTACGCTAACCTAGTCGGGACCCCCAGCGCCTTCAGCTTCAATATGTCGCAACTGGGGACAATTATTAATGAAGGGAATTTAACCCTCACCAACGGTAGCAACCTCAACCTGTTCGCCAACACCGTCATTAATACCGGCACCCTCTCCACTCCCGGCGGCAATATCAACATCAGTGCTGTCCCTGGCGGCAACACCCTCCGCATCAGCCAACCGGGTCATATTCTGAGTTTAGAAATCATCCCCACCGCTAATCACAACCCATCTCTCCCAGAACTCCTCACCGGTGGGGACCCCATCCACCACGCCACCACGGTATTTAAACAACCCGATGGCACGATTATCCTCTCTGGTTCTCAAACTCCCATTCCCAACGAACCGGGAGTGGCTGTAGTTAGCGGAAATGTTGATGTAGGAGGGCTAAAGCCCAACTACGAACTGAACATCCTCGGTGACAAAATTGCCCTCATCGGTGCCAACATCAACGCATCTGGCACCAATGGCGGGGGTAACATCCACATCGGCGGCAACTACCAGGGGAATGGACCCCTACCTAACGCCAATCACACATATATAGACCAGAACACGAATATCAGCGCCAACGCCATCAGTGGCGGTAAAGGCGGTGAAATTATCATTTGGAGCGACAACACCACCCAATTTCACGGTAATATCAGCGCCACTGGCATAGAAAATGGCGGTTTTGTGGAAGTTTCCGGCAAACAAAACCTGATATTCCGAGGTAACGTTGACCTGAGTGCTACCAGCGGCAACAACGGCAGTCTATTATTAGACCCGGAAAACATCACCATAGTTGATGGTAGTGGCGGCACCGATGACAGCCAATTATCAGATAATCAAATCCTATTTTGGGATACTGGGACAACCTATACCATCTCAGAAACCGCTCTAGAAAACCTCAATGGTAATGCCGCCGTAGAACTACAGGCAACCAACAACATCACTATTGAAGATTTAACCGATAACAAACTCACCTTTCAATCCGGCACTGGCGCCATTAATTTTACCGCTGATGCCGATAATGATGGTAGCGGCGCCTTCACCATGAACCCAGGGGATAGCATTAGTGCAGAAGGTCGAAATATTACCATCAATGCTGGCAGCATCACTTTGGGGAATATAGACACCAGTTTGACATCGGGAAATGGGGGATCTGTCACCCTTAATGCTTGGAACGATATTAACACCGGTGATATTTGTGTCGGTTGTAATAGTCAGAATGCAGCCAACCTCACTATCAATAGCAGCAATGGTGCGATTAATACGGGCAAACTGTGGGCTTTTTCATTTATTGGTAATGGGGGAGCGATCGACCTTAGTGCTAGTGGCAATATTCAAATCAACGGTGACATCGGCTCTCGTGGCAACAGCGCCGGTGGCAACATCAATATTACCAGTAACAATGGGGATATCATCCACCGAGGCAGGATAGAGTCCTTTTCTAGTGGTGGCAATGCTGGAGCCGTCACTTTCAATGCCCCGGGAAATATTCACTTAGGTGAAATCATATCCTATGGCAGCAGCATGGGTGGCAACATCAATATCACCAGCACCGCTGGGGATATCATTCACCTAGGCAAGTTAGAGTCCTTTTCTAGTTGGGGTAATGCTGGAGCCGTCACTTTCAATGCCCCGGGTAACATTCACTTAGGTGACATCAACTCTAGTGGCAGCAACATGGGTGGCAACATCAATATCACCAGTGGTGGGGATATCATCCACCTAGGCAAGTTAGAGTCCTTTTCTAGCGGTGGTAATGCTGGAGCCGTCACTTTCAATGCCCCGGGTAATATTTACTTGGGTGATATCAACTCTAGTGGCAGCAGCACCGGTGGCAACATCAATATCACCAGCACCAGTGGGGATATTCGCAGCGGTAAGCTGGAGTCTGATTCTAGCTCGGGTAATGCTGGGTCAGTAACTTTCAATGCAGTAGGTTCCATAATTACAGGGGACATCTCATCCGCTGGGAACAATCAGGGGGGCACCGTCACGATCGATACTTTTGGCACACTCATAACCGGTGGAATTAATTCATCTGGTGCCTCTGCGGGTAGTGATATCAACCTCACCAGCATCAACGGTGGCATCACCATCCGTAACGGTACTCTCAACTCTTCTTCCGCTAATGGTAGTGGTGGCCACATCAATCTTATTGCTGACACCGGCATCATCACTGGCAGCGTCAACTCCACAGCCTACTCCCAAGGAGGGAATATCACCCTCACCACCACTAATGGCGACATCGACACCAGCAGCGGCACAGTGAATGCCAACGCCAGCAATGGCCCTAACGGGACAATTACAATTAACGCCCCCAGCGGCAGCATCACTGCCGGTAATATCACTGGACCCCAGAACATCCAAATTGTAAATGGCGGTACGGACAATCCCAATACTGCCACCCCTTCGGTCAGTGTCAACTCCGATGCCGACATGATCAACAGCAACAGTGGCCTTGTCTCCCTACAAGCTCACAACGATATTACTATTACGGAACCCATCATCACCAACACCATCTCCCACTTAGAGCTGAAAGCGGGACGCAGCATCAATATTAATGCTGATATTGACACCAGTGGCAGCAACGGTGACATCACCCTCCAAGGCAATCACAACGGTGCGGACCCAGCCTACCGTCAGTCTGGTGCGGGCAACATCATTATGGCTCCCAACACTAATCTGAATGCAGGTAGTGGTAATATCTTGGTGCAACTGGGGAGCCTGGGACAAGTAGGAACAATCAATCTGGGTAATATTAACACCACCGGTGAAGTCTCGGTGATTTCGCCTGGGGGTAACATTAACCTTAGCGATAACCAATCCCTGATCAACGCTGGTATAGTCAGCTTCCAAACCTACGGTAGTGGTAACATCGGCTCTGCGGCTCAACCTATACAGCTTAACGCGAACAACTTAGAGGCAATTGCGGGCAGTGGTGGCGCCTTTTTTCAATCCCCCAACTCCGGCGTTACCGTGGGAGGTGCTAGCTCCAGCATCATGGGCATCTCTGCATCTGGAGGTCCCGTCAGCCTAACTGCGATCGGAAATATCGTTGCGAGCGAAGATATCTGGACTTGGGTTGCCGGTGGCAATGCAGGCGACATCACGATCGTCACCAGCGGTGGCGGAATTGATACTGACAGCAGCACTCTGTCGGCTTATTCCAGATCCGGTAATGGAGGTAATATCACCCTTACTGCTCCGCAGGACATTAATTTAGGCTTGGTAAATTCCTGGGATCAAAACAGCACGGCTAATGTCAACGCTACTAGCGGCAATAATATTAATGTGGCGGGCGGATTGAGTGTGGGGCGCAATCAGTCGGTAAATCTGCTGGCAGATAATCACATTACCATCAGCAACCAGGCTAATGGTTTGTTCTTCTCATTTCAGGAATATAGCCAGGGTGGCGGCATTTATTTTACCGCAGATTCTGACCAAAATGGTAGCGGTGATTTTTTCACAAATTCTGACAGTATCATTTGGGCAAAAACTAGAGATGTCAATATTTCTGGCGCTAACGTTACCCTGGGAACTGTGGTCACAGGTATTCCTAGAGGTCAAGGTGGCGATTTAAATATCACCAGCGAAAATACAATATCCACGGCCAACCTGGATACAGCTAGCGCTGATGGCCATGCTGGCAATATTAATTTAGAAGTTACTGGGAGCAATCCTGGGTCAATCACCACGGGTAATTTAGCAGCGCTAACCTACTATCAAGGGAATGGAGGCCAGGTCAGCATCGATGCTAATGGTGGTGATGTAAATACGGGTAATATTGATACATTCTCCAATGTAAGTTCATCATCTTATCGCGGGGGTAATATCGATATCAGTGGCGGCAACATCACCGCCGGTAATATCAACACTGGCAACCGAGGCGCTGGCGGTGCTGGTTATGGTGGCAACATTAATATAACTGCCGTAGGTGATATGATTACCGGGGCAATTAATGCCGCAGGTAACATGGCTGGAGGTGATATTACCCTGAGAAGTACCAGCGGCTCGATTAATACCAGCACGGGTTTTATCGATTCCTATTCGGGAGGAGGAACAGGTGGAGAGGTTACGGTAGAAGCTGAAAGAAATATCGCCACTGCCGGGGTTCAATCTTATGGCGACAATGATGCTGGTGATATTAATATGACCAGCAATCAAGGGACGATCGGGGCAGGGGAGATTCAATCCTATTCAGTGCAGAGCAACGCTGGTGACGTTACTCTGAATGCTCCCAACGGCAACATCGCCCTCGAAAATATCCGTTCTCAGGGGGCGACGATCGGAGGAGATTTAACCATCAATAGTGGCGGCAGTTTCACCACCACTGGCACAATTAACTCTTATGCCTCAGCCAGCAACGGTGTCGCCGGAAACGTCAATATCACCGCTAATGACAGCATCACCCTTGGCACCGATGCCAGTAACAGCGCTCTGATTAACTCCGAAGGACCGCAGCAAGGCGGTAGTATCAGCATCACCAGCACCAGCGGCGCTATTGACGCCACAACAGGTGGGCTATCTTCTTTTGCCAGCTCAGGTGAAGCCGGGGATGTCACCATTACCGCCCCTGGTAATATCAGCTTAAGTAACATCTACTCCTATGGTGCTACCCAGGGCGGTAGTATCAGTATCACGAGCAGTGGCGGGACAATTGATACTAGCAATGGCATCCTCGGTGCCTATAGCCTTTTTGGGAATGGTGGCAATATCACCTTGAATGCCAATAGCGATGTTAATACTGGTTTTATCCGAGCTTTTGCTAGTGGAAATAATTCCCAGAGTGGAGATGTCACAATTATCAGCCGCAACGGGGCGATTAATACTACCGTTGGCAATTTATCAGGAGAAGCCGTAATTAATGCTGATGCAGCTCTTGCCGATATTGCCGGAACATTTTTATCCCAATTCGCTAATATCGATGTGTATGCGCCTAACGGAAACGGTGGCAACGTTATCCTAGAAGCGCCACAGGGTATCACCACTTCTCACATCAGCTCTTATGGCGGCATCAACGCGGGCAGCGTGACTGCTACCAGTCAAGCCGGTGACATCAGTACCAATGTCATTTTCTCTGTTGCTCGTGGGGCAGGAGATGGGGGTAACATTATTTTGGCAGCGCCTAATGGTGATATTTCCACAAGTCATATCAACTCCTATACCAACGGACAGGGAGCAGGAGGCGCAATTGAGATTACCGCTGGGGGCACTTTCAATATAGGTTTAGCCACCATCAACAGTTTTTCTGAAAATGGCACTGGTGGTGATGTCACCATCACTGCTAATAGCAATATAGCTCTTGGGGGTGATGCTAATCGGAGTGCAATCCGCTCTCAAGGTGATCAGCAAGGCGGTAGCATCAGTATTACTAGCAACAACGGTATGATTAGTGCCACAGGAGGCAATTTAGACTCCTACTCCACCAATGGTAATGCTGGGGATGTAACTTTGAATGCTGCCAGCAACATCGCCACCCAAAATATCCGCTCTGAAGGCGATACCAAAGGCGGTAGCATCGAGATTACCACTGATGGCACCTACTCAGGCGGCACCATTAACTCCTATGCCAGCGATACTGCTACTGGAAAAGCCGGAGATGTGAGCATCACGGCTAATGGCAATATCACCCTAGGAGGGGATGCCAATAACAGCGCCATCCGCTCCCAAGGCCCACAGGAAGGCGGCAATATTGACATTACCAGCAATATTGGTCAAATCACCGCTGCTGGAAACTTTAATTCTTTTTCTGAAAACGGCACGGCTGGTAATGTCAGTTTAGATGCGGCGGGTAATATCGCCACTCAAAATATCCGATCGGAAGGCGCCCAAGTCAGTGGTAATATCAGCATTAGCACGGATGGTAGTTACTCTGGGAGTACGATTAACTCCTATGCCACCACCGCCGCCACCGGGGAAGCGGGAGATGTCACCATCACAGCGGTGGGTAATATTAACCTCGGTGGTGATGCTAGCAACAGCGCTATTCGCTCCGAAGGCACTCAAGTCGGCGGCGATATCAGCATCAGCAGCAATAACGGAACCATTACCGCCGGTGGAGACTTAAACTCCTTCTCTCAAAATGGCACAGCGGGGAATGTCAGTTTAGACGCCGCTATAGGAATTGATATTGCCAATATCCGCTCCGAAGGTGCGCAACAGGGAGGTAGCATAGAAATTACCAGCGATGCCAACCTCGATTTCAGCCAAACCACCCTTAATTCTTATTCCGCAAATGGCACCGCCGGAGATGTCACCATCACAGCGGCGGGTAATATTAACCTCGGTGGTGATGCTACCAACAGCGCTATTCGCTCTGAAGGTGCGCAAGTCGGTGGTAATATTGACATCACCAGCGATACAGGAACCATTACGGCGACTGGAAACCTCAACTCATTCTCACAAAATGGCAAAGCCGGTAATGTGACGCTGGATGCAGCGGGTAATATCGCCACCCAAAATATCCGATCGGAAGGTGCGCAAGTCGGTGGGAACATCAACATCACCGGCGACAACGGAACCATTACAGCGGCGGGAGACTTAAACTCCTTCTCTCAAAACGGCACAGCGGGTAATGTCAGTTTAGATGCGGCTGGTAATGTTAGCACCAACAATATCCGATCGGAAGGCGCGCAAGTTGGTGGCAATATCAGCATCACCAGCGATAACGGAACCATTACAGCGGCGGGAGACTTAAACTCATTCTCTCAAAATGGCACAGCCGGTAATGTTTCTTTAGATGCGGTGGGTAATATCGCCACTCAGAATATCCGATCGGAAGGCGCGCAAGTCGGTGGTAATATCGACATTACCAGCGATACAGGAACCATTACGGCGACTGGAAACCTCAACTCATTCTCTCAAAACGGCACAGCGGGTAATGTGACGCTGGATGCAGCGGGTAATGTTAGCACCCA
>DVDU01000279.1 GCA_015296065.1 Oscillatoriaceae cyanobacterium M33_DOE_052
CACTCCGTCTGCTTTACTCTCGAGCGCGACCCCGAACCGGCTATGGCTTCTCGAAAACAACATGACGAGCGTACCTACCGTATTGAGTTCAAAATACATACTTACAAGTATCCGCCTGACTAAGTTTTGTCAGTCAACCAGTGTTGGGTCTTTCGCGCCGCCGACGTTTTTCCAGCCTCAGTTTGTCAGCGTTGGCCGGGACTCAAGTCTGTCGTGGTAATTCGCTCACTCCGTCAGTTGTGGAACAAGACTACTTGTGAGACCCGCTTTTTTCTGAGTTCTTTGGCTGTTGATGCCCCGTCCTTTGCTCGCTATATTCGCTCCCACTGGGAGATTGAGAATGCTCTGCATTGCAAAATGGATGTGGTGTTTGCCGAGGATAGTAGTCGGATTCGTAGCCAGTATGGGGCGCGTAACCTGAGTATCTTGAGGCGATTGGCATTGAATCTGTTGCGGCGACACCAAGGTAAGGGGAGTTTGAAGATGAAGCGTTATCGAGCCGGTCTGGATCATCATTTTCTGCTCGACATCCTCGCGGCTTCTCTTTCTCTGCCCTTATCACATTCTCTCTCCTAATTTGATGCGTTTACCCTGCGCGAATAACGCGATCGGAGGGGGAAGGCAAATCCAGGCGATCGGTGCATCCTCGTAGTTGGGTTGAGGGATGAAACCCAACCTACAATTTTAGGGGATTTTGCCAACGAATCCAGATATGCCTGTCCAGAAACAGCTGTCAGGATAACTCCCAATCTGACTCAGGGGGGGCAGGTGGAATATTAACGTCAAGCAAGTACACAGTACCCGCTAGTTTTGCAGCAGGCTGGCGATCGAGTGAGTGCCTCTCGCCCGCTATACAAGCAGGGGCTGAGACAGACGCACTCCTGGCTATCCTAAAGGCTTTGTCTATTGCGATAAATAAAAATGGGGCGGCAGTTCCCCATATTAGTAGTTTACCCGTTAGGGTCTAAACCTGATGAAATTTTATGCAGAAGAAATAGCAGTCTATAGCATCAAGGCAATTTAAATTCCTCAGTTCCAGACCCCCGAGCATCACCGGAATTTGAGGATATTCCCAGGACTCGCATCTTTCCCGTCCCAGTCATTTTCACTTCCTCAGTATTGGACACAGAGGTGAAACGGGAGGAACCACGGGGGGTTGCCCCTAAAGAAAAATCTCCTGGGGATGGCTGATACTCAGGCACCAGCCGTTGCAACTCTGCCCGAATTGCCCCAGAATCATTGGCACGAGCTGCATCAAACAGCAATTCCAGGCAGGGCTGTAAAAATTCCCAATGGATTTTCGGTTCGTGAGCGCAGAAAATCTTGGGATGTTGCGTCGATTGGGCGGTGCTGCTGTCAACCAGCAGTTCTTCATGGAGCTTTTCTCCAGGTCTGAGACCAGTAATTTTAATCTCAATGTCCTTTTTCGGCAATAAACCGCTGAGTTTAATCATCTGCACTGCCAAATCATAAATCCTAACCGGTTCGCCCATATCCAGCAAAAAGATTTCACCCCCCTTGCCCATTGCCCCAGCTTGAATCACCAAGCGGGCGGCTTCGGGAATGGACATAAAATAGCGAGTCATCTCGGGATGGGTGACAGTGATGGCTTTGCCTTCAGCAATTTGCTTGCGAAACCGGGGTACGACGGAACCGCTACTGTCCAACACGTTGCCAAATCTGACCATCGTAAAGCAGGTGGTGGTTCCAGTGCGCTCTGCTAGGGCCTGTATGATCAATTCAGCTACCCGTTTGGTGGCTCCCATGACATTGGTGGGACGAACTGCTTTATCGGTGGAAATCAAGACAAAGTTAGGGACGCCGCATTCGATCGCCGTCCGCGCCGCCGTCAGAGTCCCCAATACATTATTCAAAATTCCCGGAGCCGGATTAGCTTCCACCAAAGGAACGTGTTTGTAGGCAGCGGCGTGATAAACCGTATCTACTTGATATTTAGCCAGAGTAGAACTGAGGCGCTTGTCATCAGTCACCGAACCGAGGCAAGCAACCCGCTTTACATGGGGATATGTTTCGCCCAATTCCATATCAATGGTATAGAGGGCAAATTCACTAAGTTCATAAAGAACTAAGCATTTAGGCTGCTGTCGAGCAATCTGGCGGCATAACTCAGAACCAATTGAACCGCCAGCACCTGTCACCAACACGGATTTGCCGGTGATGTTGCTGCGCAGCAATTCCGGGTCTGGTGCTACCTCTTCCCTCCCCAGGAGGTCGGCAATGTCGATATCTCTAATTTCGCTCAAACAAACCTTACCTGATAGGATATCCCCAATACAGGGCACGGTTTTCACCGGAATCGATAAAGACTCTAGCCGTTCTAAAATCTCACGTTTGGCTGCCCAGCCTAAAGAAGGCATCGCCAATAATATACTGTCCGCTGACTTTTGCCCGATGAGACTAAACAGTTCCCTCGGAGAGTACACTGTCAGCCCTTGAATCATTTGGCGCTGCAAAGAGGAATCGTCATCTACGAAGGCTACAGGTTTGTAGGCGTGGTGATGGGCCAGAGATTGAGCCAGTTGGGACCCGGCTGCACCAGCACCATAGATGATGACTCGTTCTGGGGTTTGATTTTGCCGGGATAGGGACACAATGGTGTTGACGAACCAGTGGATCGATAGACGCGCTCCCACCACGAGGCTGAGGGTGAGCAGGGCATCGTTAATCAGAACCGATCGGGGTAGCTGTAGAAACTGTAGCAGGTACGCCAGCAGGACAAAGGCTCCGGAGCTGAACAATACGGCTTTGGCAGCAGTAAATAAAAATTCTAACCCGGCATAGCGCAGCACCGGGCGGTACATCCCGGCTGCCATAAATACCAGGGGTTTAATCAGGATCAGCAGGAAAACTAACCAGATATATGGGAATACTTCTGCCCAAGGCTGAGCAGAGCTGAAGCGGAGCCCAAACGCGCCGTAGATAGCGGTCAGAAATAATACTATGTCCAGGGAAACGAGCAGGCCGTGCTTCTGTCTCCTAGACAGGGAAGCAGCAGATGTCTGAATTGCTGCTGCGAGGTTTTTGATTAACCAGTGCTGCATCATGGGAACAGGATAACTTCCATCAGGGTCACTGTGCTTGGACTTGGCTAGGCACTAATGGGGGGCAACTGCTCACAGTCGTTTTGAGTCACCTCAAAGGGCGATAGTTCCCCAAATTCCCCCGAAAACTGCTCTAGAGCTGTTCAGGGTGGGGGAAGCGCAACAAATCTTTAGAAAACTCTGTTGATTATACGGGATTGCTCCCTATTTGTGTGAAGGTGGCATTCCCCGATGCTATTTTGTCCCCGATAATTCCATTTGGTGTCTATCGGTGGACCAATCACCAGACAAAGATATACCTATTTAACTAGATAGCTGGATAGTTAGAGTTTTGTGCAATTGTGAAAAAATCTGCTATTACAGCAGCGATAAAATTTTGTCAAGGTTTCCCAAGAGCTGATTTCTCTAGAAAAACCTGCGCTTATCAGCCTCCTTCCCCCCTTTCCACGGATGTCATAAATATTTTGGTCATGGGGGGTTGGGGGATTTAGATTTTCTTTATGAATCACCTCTGAGAATCAAACTTTTTCTCTCCGGCTTCTTGACAGGTAAATACAGTATCTATAGCATTGCCTCAAATGTGGTTTTAAACACCGTAATAACCCCGATACCAATCAACAAACCGAGTCAGACCTAGTTCAATTGGCGTTGTAGGCTTAAAGCCAGTATCCCGATGTAAATCGCTGATATCAGCATAGGTCTCCAGCACATCCCCTGGTTGGAGTGGCAGCAGATTTTTATTGGCCTTCATGCCCAAGCAATCTTCTAATACTTCAATAAACCGCATCAATTCTACCGGCTGGTTATTGCCGATATTATAAATGCGATAGGGGGCGAAACTTGTGCCCGGTTCTGGATGATATCCAGACCATCGTGTATTGGGGGATGGAATATTATTTAAAACTCTTATAATCCCTTCTATAATGTCATCAATATAGGTAAAGTCTCGGCGCATTTGGCCATAATTAAACAAATCAATCGGACTAGATTCAATAATGGATTTAGTGAAGATAAAATAGGCCATATCGGGTCTGCCCCAAGGACCGTAAACGGTAAAAAAGCGCAAGCCAGTTGTGGGTAAATGGTACAAGTGGCTGTAGGTATGAGCCATCATTTCATTGGCTTTTTTGGTGGCTGCATAGAGACTGATGGGATGGTCTGTGTTGTCGCTAACTGAAAACGGCATTTTAGTATTAGCACCATAGACGGAGCTGGAAGATGCAAATACTAGATGCTGGACTTGGCTATGGCGGCAACCTTCGAGTATATTTAAAAAACCCACTAAATTACTATCAGCGTATGCGTGGGGGTTGGTAATGGAATATCGCACCCCCGCTTGACCGGCTAAATGTACTACTTTGTGTGGTTGATAACGGTGAAATACCTCTGAAATAGCTGTTTTATCACTCAAATTTAAGAGTGAAAACTGAAACATAGGTTGTTTTTCTAGAAGTGCCAACCTAGCTTGTTTTAAGTTAATATCATAATAAGTATTTAAGTTGTCTATGCCAATTACATTATATCCGATTTCTAGAAGTTTTTGGGTGAGGTGAAATCCGATGAATCCAGCCGCACCGGTAACTAAAATAATTTCTGGCATTTGGTTGGCTTAATAATCTAGATATGCAGATTTTGTTAGGGGCTGTACGGTTTAATCATTGAGATAATTGTCGGCAATTTCATGTTCGTTTGAGCCAAAAATAGTGGAGAACATGATAAAATTGCCCACGGTTAATCCAATTATAGTAAAACAACTGATTTTTAGCCCAAATTGATGGGAGAAAATCAAAAGCTGCGGCTTGGCGCACCAAAGGAGCGCCAAGCCACCGGGTTTCTGCCCGATTGAGGGGCGATTATACTGGTAGTATTGCACAGATGCAAGGTGGTGGCTATAAAATTGTAAAAAATTTGCCCCTCTGGGATTCGCTGAATCCATGTCAGTACCAGAAGACATTGAGGGAGGGGCACTTGTGAGATATCAACAACCGTCAGGGGGTCAGGGGGGCGGCGGGAGTGGGAGCTTATCGGCTCGTTAGTCCGATCGGGCGGCGATCGCTCTCCACCACACCGCCAAACCACCCAAGAGCAAATTATAGCTACATGATAAATAATTAACTAGGATGAAGGATTGGCGACCAATGGCTCCCAAAATAGCTAGCAAAAACTTCGGGGAACGGCATCACCTAGGGTCAACCCGTGGCCCCCGGCAAGATGCCCGGGGTTGCCCAGGGGAGAGAAAATACCCTTATATCCCCCAATCTCCCCCCATCTCTCCTCCCCTGTTATCAGCTCTGCGGAACCTCTGTACCTCTGTGGTTCTTCTCCCTTCCCTGATGCTACCAATAAATGCAGTATCCCCAGTAATGGCGCAGCAGCTAAGGTTTGAATCTCCCAATGGTGGACAGAATCTGGGAAGCAACACCGGAAGTAGTTGTACTGGGGGGATACCAGCTACAGCGTTGCGGGGGACTGGGGAAGCATACACCCTCGGCTCCGGAGACCGGATCCAAATCGACATTTTCAACGTGCCGGAATACAGCGGGGAAAACGGACGCTACCAAGTCCTAGTTGACGGGACGATCAATATGCCTTTAATCGGCAAAGTCTCCGTATTAGGTTTGACCATAGACCAAACCGCCAACCAGCTCCGGCGAGCATATCGAGACTACCTGCAACGTCCAGAACTGCTGACGGTGAAACTTCTAGGCACCCGCCCTCTACAAATTGGTATCGCCGGGGAAGTCAACCGTCCGGGCTCCTACACTATTGCCATTAGCACCGATACTGAGGTGAGACTACCCACTCTAACCCGAGCTATTCAGCTCGGAGGTGGTATTACTCAAGCTGCAGATATTCGCTGCATCATCCTGACTCGTCCCCAAATCGGCAAAGTCACGATCGACCTCACAGACTTATTGCAGTTGGGAGACCTGAGCAAAGATATTACTCTCCGGGATGGAGACACCATCTTTGTTCCCACTAATACCAGCTTCGATGCTTTAGAACGCCGCGAATTGGCTACTGCCAGCGTGGCTGGGGACCCGACGCAACCGGTAAATATTGTCGTGGTGGGAGAAGTGACCAAACCCGGTTCCTACACGATTACCCGGGTTGACGAAAATGGAGGGTTGCTTACCATCACCCGCGCCCTACAGGCGGCAGGGGGTGTCACCTTGTCAGCAGAAATCGGGCAGTTACAGGTGATTCGCCGTCCTAAAGCAGGTCCGCCGCAAAATCTCCAGGTGAATCTGAGGGAGTTGCTCTATAGAGGAGACTTGAGCCAAGACATTATTTTGCAACAGGGGGATACGATTTTGGTGCCCACTGCGGCAAACCCCAACCCCGCCGAAGCGAACCTACTGGCAACGGCTAACTTTGCCGCCGATACCTCTCGACCTCTGAATATCGCCGTGGTGGGTGAGGTGAATCGTCCGGGAACCTATACCGTAGCAGGGGGTGATGTGAGGGCCACATTAACCCAGGAAAACCTTACTGCCGCAGATTCTGAGGGGAGAATAACTGGGCTGCCAACAGTGACGCGGGCAATTAAAATTGCTGGCGGGATTACTGCGGAAGCAGATATTCGGGAAATCCGGGTGCTACGGCAACCGAAATCAGGCCCGGTACAAACTATCACTGTCAACCTGTGGGAACTACTGGAAACCGGGGACCTCAGCCGGGACATTATCTTGCAACAGGGAGATACCATTTCCGTGCCAACGGCGACAAATATTGATTTGGCGGAGGCGCCCCAACTTGCCACTGCTAGCTTTTCCCCTAATTCCATCAGTATAAATGTAGTGGGGCAAGTAGTGCGTCCCGGGTTGGTGCAGCTGGCACCTAATTCTTCGTTAAACCAGGCTTTACTGGCGGTGGGGGGATTTGATAATTCACGAGCGGAAACAAAGGAGGTGGAACTGATTCGCTTGAACCCAAATGGGACGGTGTTTCGCCAGGTGGTGCCGGTGGACTTCGCTCAGGGACTGGATGAGGAGACGAATCCGACTCTGCGACATAATGATGTGATTGTGGTAAACCGCTCTGGACTGACTCGGACGAGGGATACTTTGGGCAAGGTGGGGGGCACGATCGGTGCTGTCGCGAGTCCAATTTTCTCTCTGTTTGGGTTTATCCGATTTTTCTCGATATTCTAGGCAATATAGCGGCAATTCACGAATTGTCATTGGTCAAAAGTCCTTAGTCCTTTGTCCTTTGTTTATTCATACAAGGGACAAGGGACAAGTGACAAGGGACAAGTGACAAAGGACTAAGAAACATCAGTGAGGGGGTCAACATGGAAACTGAATCTAACCGAGAGCGTTTATCTTCGCTGCAACCCAATAACAGCCAGCAAATTGTGAATGTTGTGCCGCTGCCTTATGGGGGGGAGTTGCCGGATGCGGATGAGGAAGAACTGGATTTGGGGCAGCTATTTGCTGTCATCCGCCGCCGCCTATTCGTGATTGCGGGCATAACAATTGCAGTGATGGGAGGGGTGTGGTATTGGACATCAACTCTGGAGCCCGAGTATGAAGGCAAGTTTCAGTTACTGGTGGAGCCAGTGACAGACCAGGGAAATCAACTGTCTTCTAGGCTACAGGCGGTGGCGGGAAGTTTGGGAGGAGGTTTTTTCGGTGGTGAAACTTCTGGTTTGGATTATGAAAGCCAGATTGCGGTGCTAAAAAGTCCGGAGTTGATGAAGCCGCTGGTGCAGGCGATGCAATCTAGGTATGAGGATATCGAGTATAAGTATCTGGTGGGAGGGGAAAAAGCACCTCTGGTATTGGAGAGGTATAACAAAAGTACGAAGATTATCGAGGTGCGCTATCGGGATAAGGAGCCGGAGAAGATTCAATTTGTCTTGGATACCTTGAAAAAAGGTTATATTGATTACAGCAATAAAGAGCGCAAGACGAATATCAGCCAGGGAATCCAGTTTATCGAAGACCAACTGCCCCAAGCGATGCAGCGGGTGGACGGGTTGCAAGAAAAGTTACAGCGGTTTCGGCAGCAGTACAATTTGATTGACCCACAAATCCAAGGCCAGCAATTGGCTGAGCAGCTCACGAAAATAGACGACCAGATTGTGGAAGCACAATCGAGTTTGCTGCAGCAACAGCGGCTTTATGATGAGCTGAGAAAACAGGTAGGTATGGAGCCGCGAGTGGCGATCGCCGCTTCAGTTCTCAGCGAAGCTCCCAGTTACCAGCAGCGCCTCGACCAGCTTAAGCAAATAGAAACCAAAATTGCCGCTGAGTCAACGAGATTTACCACCAACACACCCCAGATGCAGGTGCTGTTTGAGCAAAGACAAAGCCTGGAATTCCTGCTGCAGCAAGAAGCGGGGCAAGTTTTAGGGATGAACCCTAATGCTCTTGGTTCTGGCAGAGCCCCATACCAAAACTCGGTGCAGGTGGGATTAATTCAGCAAATGGTGAATTCCGCCAGCCAAATCGAAGTTTTGAAGGTCCGTAATCAAGTGCTGGCGGAGGTGGCTCGGGGTTTGAGTCAATACCGCGACCAATTCCCGGTCATTGTCCGGCAATACACGGACCTGCAGCGGGAATTGCAGGTGGCCACCACAACTCTGGGGCAATTATTGGCCCAAAGGGAAACTTTGCGGTTGGAAGCTGCCCAGAAAGAGGTGCCTTGGGAAATAATTGCCGAACCGCAAATCCCCAAAGATGAAGAAGGGGAGTTCGTACCTGTTTATCCCAAACCCCTGCGGAATCTAGTTTTGGGGGCGATGTTGGGGTTGATGCTGGGATTTGGGGCCGCGTTGTTGGCGGAACGCCTGGATAGCGTTTTCCACACGCCGGAAGATTTGAAAGATGCCACCAAATTGCCGATATTGGGGCTGATTCCTTATAGCAATAGTGCAGCCAAACTGGCAAGCGCCAACTGGAAGGGTGATGGTAGTGGCATTGTGGAGATGGCAGATGGTGGGGATTTCGTATTTTTGGAGGCTTTTCGGGATTTAAATGCCAAGCTGCGCTTTTTGAACCCCGATCGGCCAGTACGTTCCTTGGCGATCGTCTCCGCCACTGCTAGCGAGGGTAAATCCACTGTGGCGGTGAATCTCGCCCATGCGGCGGCCCAAATGGGACAGCGGGTGTTGCTCGTCGATGCGGATCTGCGCCGTCCCTTAGTTCACGATCGCTTGGGGATCCTCAACGAGAAGGGACTGGCTGATGTATTGGCAGAGGGGTTAGCTTGGCGGCGAGCCTTCCAGGCGTCTCCCATCGATAAGAATTTGTTTATCCTAACTGCTGGCGGCGAAACTCCAGACCCCATCCGGTTGGTGTCCTCCTTGAGGATGGAGTCTTTGATGCAGGAGTGGACCAGGGAATACGACTTAGTTATCTACGACACCCCGCCATTGCTCAATGTCGTGGATGGTAGGCTCTTGGCAGCTCTTACTGATGGCGTGCTTTTCGTCACCCGCATTGGTCGCACGGACCGAGAGAGCATTCTGCAGGGTTTGGAGGATTTACAAGGTTCTCGAGTCCCTATTTTAGGGACCGTTGCCAACGGGGTCTCCAACCGCCGCCTCGGTTGGTACAACGACGATCGCCGCTACTCCCGGCAGTCTCACTCTCCGATCGCCGGATGGCGCAACAGTAACAATCCTGGTATCAGCTCTAATGATGTAAATGGGAATAGCTTGGCTCCTGCTGCTTCTGAAGCGCAACCACTGGGCAAAAACCTCCCTCATCCCAATCAGGATGAAGAGTAGGTTTTCCTGAAACTGAAGTCGATTCCCGATCGGCGCGCAACCCCATTCCCATAGCCATAAGGGCTCTGGGAACGAACAAAAGCTCAATTCCGTCTTCCTTGAACATCGCCATACTTTTACTTTCATTATCTATTAATCTCAGAAGTTTGTAGTTGGGCTTTAGCCCATACCCCTTTACTTCTGCCTCAGTATCTCTCTGCTCCTGACTAATACAGGAGCAGCTTTTCCCATTTCTGCGAACAAATATAAATCAGCATCCCGTCTCTAGGCGATAACCAAAATCTGAAGTCCGGATTCCATAAACACTGACTGTAGAGGTGAATGGAAATTAGCACCACCTTTTCAGGCGAGGGTAGGGATGTTCAGGAAAGCTATAAATTCCACAGAAATCAAAACGAAAAATCTGATTTCTCGAATCAAAAAATATACCAAATTTCCGAGAAACAGCAGCTTTGAACTATCGATTATCACCCAATTTTATCCGCCGGATTATGCGGCAACGGGGCAATTTATTCAAGAATTAGCTCATCACCTAGGGCGCCAAGGAATGAGGGTTAGTATTTTCACCGGCCAGCCCGGTTATGCTTTCCAAACAGAAGCTGCGCCTAAAATTGAGAAAGTAGAGCCTCTGCGGATTCAGCGATCGCGCACTTCTCGCATCTGGCCGCACCGGATTCGGGGGAGAGCCTTTAATGGTCTCCTCTTTTGCCTCCGTACAGGCTTACACTTACTCAAAACCTGCCATCGCGGCGATGTTTTGCTCCTCACCACCGAACCTCCTTATTTACCGATATTAGGGCTATTTGCCAATTTATGCTTTGGCCTTCCCTATGTCTGTCTCCTCTACGATTTGTATCCTGATGCCGCCGTCGAACTCAAGGTAATACCACCCAAACATTGGCTAGTCAAATTATGGGATGGCATCAATCGCTTAATCTGGAAGCGAGCCCAGAGCATCATCGTCCTCAGCTCCACCATGAAAGATAGAGTAGTAGCCAAATGCCCAGAAATCAAAGATAAAATATCGGTGATTCACAGTTGGGCAGACCCGAATTGGATTAAACCTGTAGATAAGCCCAAAAATTGGTTTGCCCAGCAATACAATTTAACTGACAAATTTACCGTACTCTACTCTGGGAATATGGGACGCTGCCATGATATGGATACGATTATGGCCGCTGCAGAAGAACTGAGAGACGAGGCCGTTAAGTTCGTATTTATTGGCGCCGGGGCTAAAGCCAAGGATTGCCAAGACCAAGCCGATCAGTTGGGATTGACAAATTGCTTGTTTTTGCCCTACCAAGATAAAGAAGTGATTCCCTACTCTCTCACCGCTTGCGACTTATCTTTGGTGAGTATCAGCAAAGGATTAGAAGGAGTCATCGCTCCCAGCAAACTTTACGGGATTTTAGCAGCGGGACGCCCAGTGGCGGCTATCTGCGAACCTCATTCTTATTTGCGCCAGCTAATTGCTGATGCCCGCTGTGGTGTGGCGGTGGATAATGGAGATGGTCAGGGTTTAGCTGATTGGATTCGGCGATTGGCGAGGGAACCAGAATTGGCGAATCGCCTGGGTATTGCTGGTCGTCAATACCTCAAACAGCACTTTACCCCCGAAATCATCGCTGGGCAGTATGCTCAGGTATTGCACCCCCATCCCACACAGATCCGCCAAAAGGGGCATTTTTTGGAATCCCTTAGTTAGCCCCAAACTACCTCAAATACAAACCATCAAGTAGCGGCAAACGTAAGTTTGCCGCTACTTGATGGTTTGTCATATTAATTAAAAATCCGCAGGATTTCCACACACAAATGTTTCAGCTTTTCTTGCACCGCCTGCACCGGTTCTGTCGCCCCCAGAAACCGCCAATTTTCTACAGTGGAAAATCGCCACTGCTGCCCGCGATGGTCGTATCCCGCTGCTTCCACCCCCACGCAGCGTTTATTTCCCTCCATTGGGTCTTCATAAAAGCGAATCTGAACTAAGATACTGCGACTTTGGAACGATCGGCTGCGCCCCGGAAAATGGAACCCGATATCCATTGAATCAGGATCCACCAGTTCGATCGTATCTTTATCATTCATCCAAGGTTTCAAATCCACCCTGAGATCGGGAAACTCACTCTTAAACAAATTCACCACAGCCGCAATTTTGCTCGCTGCTTCAAAGTTTTTGATTTGTTCCGCTGCATTCACGGCTCCCACTCCAATGCTATTTGTAAACTGTGATTTGTAATTGGTAATTCGATTTGACTGGAGGTCCCCCCCAACTCCGATTTTCCCCCTTGCGGTGGCTTCAGGTTGGAGCTGGAGGATGCCATAGTCAGATTTGATGTCAGCAGGTGTTGGCAGAAATGGTATTAATTATGCTTTAGGAGCCCAAGCGCTGCAATCAGGACCAGATATTTGCTCGCGTTTGCTCAGCCCCACCCGGGGGCGAGGGGGCAGTCTCGGTCCAAATCGGCGCCTATACTCCCACTGAGCTAATAGGACCCACAAACATGGCCATACCCTGTCACATCGTCGTAGAAGGCAATCCGGCAATTATCTACGCTAGTCGGAATGGCGCCCCCGATAAGGTTCGCCGCATCCTCAAGCCGTTTCTAGGAAAATTTTGGCAAGAAAGAGAGACGGCTGGAGAGTACCAGGATACACCCGAGTGCCTGTTAGCCCAGGTTCTGGTGCGCTTCGGGTTTGAAATTTGCGAGGACGACTTCTCCAACTTGCGCGTGGGCTTAAAGTATGACCCCACGGTGGAATACATTTATTCAATTGCCTTGGATCGTCATGTCAGAGTTTGGGTTCCCCAAGAAGAATACCGCCAAAATCCTAGCCTGGGGTTGACTGCTTGTCTCCAGTTGGAAGAGGAAGGGTGGTAATTCCCTGAAATAGGAACACCGGAACCCCTCAATGGGGGTCCCGGTGTGCGGGCATCTTCGCCCGATGCTAACATCAAAGGAACATAAAATTATTCACTTATATAAGTATGAAGGGCATAATTCTGTTAAATAAATTGAAGTTGAAGCAATTAAGCCAAAATTATTTATATGAAAGAAGTTGCCGCCGGAAAAGCGGCCATAAGCAAGCCCCTGTGTGACAGTCGCTGGTTAGAAGCTTGCAGCAAAAAATACCATCAGCCCATCATGTTGGGTTGCCAACTAGCAATTGCAAACATGATTCGGGGGACACAGTTAAAAGCTATCCTTATTATTTGGAAGCACTAAAGATAATTTTATCTGCCCATAGGAACTTTATGTTTGATGCCCTAGCTGAACGCTTAGAAGCTGCCTGGAAAAAAATCCGGGGACAGGACAAGATTACTGAGTCCAACATCAAAGACGCACTGCAGGAGGTGCGACGAGCCCTCCTGGAAGCGGATGTGAACCTGCAAGTGGTGCGGGATTTCATTGCGGAAGTGGAAACCAAAGCCCAGGGGGCAGAGGTAATTGCTGGGGTGCGCCCGGACCAGCAGTTTATCAAGATTGTTTACGATGAGCTGGTGGAAGTGATGGGGGAAACCAATGTCCCTCTCGCCACGGCGGAAACTCAACCGACGATCGTGCTGATGGCGGGTCTGCAGGGGACCGGTAAAACCACCGCCACAGCTAAGCTGGCTTTGCACTTGCGCAAGCAGAACCGGATCTGTTTGATGGTGGCGGGGGACGTTTACCGCCCAGCAGCGATCGCCCAGCTCGTCACCCTGGGAAAGCAAATTGATGTCCCCGTATTTGAATTGGGTAAAGACGCCAACCCCATAGACATCGCCCGCCAAGGGGTGGAGCGAGCCAGGGAAACCGGAGTTGATACCGTCATCATCGATACCGCCGGTCGTCTGCAAATCGACCAAGATATGATGGCGGAGTTAGCACAAATCAAAGAAAATGTCAAGCCCCACGAAACCCTGCTCGTAGTAGATGCCATGACCGGTCAGGAAGCTGCCAACCTGACCCGCACCTTCCACGAGCAAATCGGCATTACTGGCGCTATTCTCACCAAAATGGATGGGGACAGTCGCGGTGGGGCGGCCCTCTCCGTGCGCCGTATATCGGGAGCGCCAATTAAATTTATTGGGGTTGGCGAAAAAGTAGAGGCTCTGCAACCGTTCTATCCCGATCGCATGGCCTCCCGCATCCTCGGTATGGGAGACGTACTCACCTTGGTGGAAAAAGCCGCCGAAGAAGTAGATCTCGCCGATGCCGAGAAAATGCAGGAAAAAATTCTCTCGGCCAAGTTTGACTTTACCGACTTCTTAAAGCAGATGCGGTTGATGAAGAACATGGGTTCTCTCGCCGGAATTATGAAACTGATTCCCGGGATGGCCAAACTCAGCGACGATCAGCTAGAGAAGGGAGAAACCCAGCTCAAACGCGCCGAAGCCATGATTAATTCCATGACTCCAGAAGAACGCCGCCAACCCGAGTTACTCTCTGGGTCCCCTTCCCGGCGGCGGCGGGTGGCGAAGGGTGCTGGCTACACCGAGAGTGATGTCACCAAGCTGGTAGGGGATTTTACCCGGATGCGCAGTCTGATGCAGCAGATGGGTATGGGACAAGCTCCCCAAATGCCGGGAATGTTGGGGGGCAACTGGGGGCGGCCCCCGCAACCGGGCTGGCGCGGTCCCGCTGGCGCTGCCAAAAAGAACAAAAAGAAGAAAAAGAAAAAGGGTTTTGGCACCTTGTAGCGGTGTTCCTGTCCGCTGTCCTCAATTGGCGGTTAATTTCTAGTTGACAACCAGTAAAAAGGTATGGACAAAGGACGGCAGACAAAGGACAATAGACAAAGAACAACAGACAATGACATAGACTGTCAGCAAAATGATCAAACTGCGATTGAAGAGATACGGGAAAAAGGGCGAAGCGAGCTATCGGATTGTGGCGATGAACAGCACTTCTCGCCGCGATGGTCGTAGCCTAGAAGAACTGGGCTTCTACAACCCCAGAAGCGATGAACAGCCCAGGCTAAACATTCCCAGGATTGTCCAGCGCCTGCAAGAAGGGGCCCAGCCTACAGATACGGTACGTCGCATTCTGGAAAAACAAAATGTCTTTGAACAGGTCCGAGCTGGAGCCCCCGCTTAATCCCGACCCGAACGTGCCACCAACCAGAGACTGGGAGAAGCCAAAACCAGACTACGGGGGCTTAGTGCGGTTTTTAGTAGAGCCGTTTTTGGGGTCGCCGGATGACTTGAGCGTGGATTGCGAACGCAGTCTGAGCAAGCCAAAAGTCTGGATTCGGATGGCTTTTGACGAACCGGACAAGGGGCGGGTATTCGGGAGGGGTGGTCGGAATATTCAGGCCATCCGCACGGTGTTGCAAACTGCAGCGCTAGCAGCGGGAGAATCCATTTTCCTGGATATCTATGGGGAACACGGGGGGGATGTTAGAGACAGAATGGGGGGCGATCGGCCACGGGAAGAGCGCTACTCCTCTGGACGATCATCAGAGCCTCCACCTCGCCCGCGAGGGGCCACCACCCCCCCACCTTCTAAGCGGACCAACCGCGATCACTCTCCCTAAAGTGGTTTTATCAAAAGTAAAAAGGTAAAAGAAATTCTCACTATCTTTTTACTTTTGCCTTTTTACTTTTGCTGTTTTACCTGGGCCAGATTATTTTTCGCATGGCAGATACATCCACGATCGAGCTGCCTTCTCTAGAAAGCGCTCTTGCTTTGAGCGGTTACGAGGAAGAAAATCTCAAAACTCTTTCTAAGCAGACGGGGGCCAATGTGGTACTCCGAGGGCTGGAATTGTTCATCTCGGGGACGCCCAAGCAAGTAGAGCTATGCAGCCGTTTGGTGTATTCTCTGGAAAACTTCTGGAAATACGGCAAAACGATCGCTGGGGCTGACATCCTCACGGTCCGTCACGCTCTGGACACCCACCGCCAAGAGGAATTGGCGGAAATGCACCGGGATATTATCGCCAGAACCCGTCGCGGGGAAGAAATTCGCGCTAAAACTTTCCGTCAGCGGCAGTATATTCAAGCCATCCGCAGTCACGACCTGACTTTTTGCATCGGTCCTGCGGGTACAGGTAAAACTTTTCTGGCGGTCTTAGTGGCGGCTACCGCTTTGTTGGGGAATGAGTACGATCGGCTCATCCTCACCCGTCCCGCCGTGGAAGCAGGGGAAAAACTCGGCTTCCTCCCCGGAGACTTACAGCAAAAAATCAATCCCTACCTGCGGCCCCTCTACGATGCTCTCTACGAACTCATCGACCCAGAAAAAATCCCCAACCTGATGGAAAAGGGAGTGATAGAAGTCGCCCCCCTCGCCTATATGCGGGGTCGCACCCTCAATAATTCCTTTATCATCCTCGACGAAGCCCAAAACACCACCCCCGCTCAGATGAAAATGGTGTTAACTCGGATTGGTTTCCGTTCCCGGATGGTAGTGACAGGGGATATCACCCAAACCGACTTACCACCACATACCGACTCCGGTTTAGACATCGCCCAGAAAATTTTACAACATGTAGAAGGTATCGCCTTCTGTCACCTTTCCCAAGCTGATGTTGTCCGTCATCCCCTAGTACAGCGGATCGTCGCCGCCTACGAGCAGCATCAAAAATAGAGCCTCTGTAGGGCATTGCAGCCAAAGAGCGATAAGGATTATTGTTAACAGTTAACATAGGAGAAGAGGAGAAAGGGGTTGCCAAGTCAGGGCGTGGGTGGGAATGGTACGGCATCTGAATTTGGCGATTTAACAGGAATGACTCGCCCAGAAGTGGATGAGTTTTTAAAGGATTTGGGTGCAAATGTCAAAACAACGAGTGGGGGTTATGCTGAATACATATTTGCTGATGGTTCTAGAGTGTATATCCGTTCTGATGGTGAAGTGGTCAGGACACCAGCCCCAAAATATGGGCCGGACGGCAGGCGAATTAATAAAGGTTGGCGTTTAAATCGAGACGGGAGTATTCTCCCAACTCGGGATGAATTTGGGAATCCAATAGCCAATGCACACAATACTGAAGAAAGAGTGAGAGATTAAGATGCCCGATGACTACAAAAAGCTCGGCTTGGGTGGCTTGACATCTTTAGTGACTAATATCAAAGTGTCTCGGTGGGGTAATGAAGTTTTGTTGGAATTAGTTTACGATCCAACAGAGAAACGGATTCCTTATTCTCTGGTATTCCAAAATTGCCAGAAAATCCAATGGGAAGTGCTTCATGGTGAAGATGCAACAGATATAGAAGCTGATTTAATTGGCATTCATTTAGGAGAGGAAGGAGACCGGAAAGCGGCTGTCATCCATACAGATATTTTTGAAATCTCTCTCCTATACGGTAAGATGAAAATTTACAAAGATAGGGTTGATGAATATTATCAGCACCATACCACTGAGATGAAAGTTAAAGCTACAGCGCAGCCTCTGTAGGGTGGGCGCCCACCCTACGAACTGAGCCACCGAAAAAAAAATGCAGCCGAGTGGGTATTACCCAGCGAACCGCATCGTGCAGCTCTCTCAACCGCATTTAGATTGTAGCATAGCAAGATGTGCTAACTATTGTGGACTTGGCTATATTTTTGCTGCACATATGCTTTCACTACCGGCGGCAGAGAAAAAAACGATCGCTCTTTACCAACAAAAAAGAATTAGCGGCGGAAAAGCCCGCCACCTGGCTGGAATGAATATCATGGAATTCCAACGGGAACTATCCCAGCGTGGAATCACCGTGAATTATGGGGTAGAAGATTTTCAAGAAGACCTGAAAGAAAACTTTACAAAGCTTGGGCGAACTATAACGGTTGTTAGCGATACTTCACCCATTACTAACTTAGCAGCAGTCGGACAGCTAGACCTGCTGCGATAAATCTACGGTGCGATTATTATTCCCCAGGCTGTTTACGATGAACTGACTGGGGTTGGCTATACTGTACCGGGGACGATTGAAGTACAAAGTCTATCTTCGATTCAGACTATCAAAGTCCCTAACCGCACTCTAGTTAGGGAAATTATTCCATAAATTCAAGCTGGTGAAGCTGAGGCAATTGTCTTGGCTACATCGGACGCGCACTTGCAACCAAGCAAGCCGCCACCGCCCACCCATCGGACAACTCACAATTGAATTGCACCCCGATCGCAACCGAGTAGTTATCAGCGCCACTGCTATACCTTGTAGCCAGGGCGGTGGACTGGAGGGAGATGGGGTCCGATGGAGAAGCGCCCAGGGGACCTTGCTGTGCCGGGTGGGTCCTCAGCTTGTGGCTCCGATCGGCGGATCGCTCCATCCTTGCCCCCTCGCCTCCGGTCCCCCCATTCCAACTGAAAAAGTGGGTTATTGCAAAAGCCCTCTTGCCTTGTGCTAAATGGGTTGGTAATAATAGAAATCAAGAAAGGTACATTCCTACCAATCCATCACTTGAGTCGTCACTTACTACTAGCCTGATTTTTGAATCATCGGGGACATCTATTTAGCGAAGCAACAACTATCCTTTTTAGGGTTATGTTACTTCTAGCTGACCAGCTGACAATTGACAAATTTTAAGTTAGGGAAAAACCTGAGATTTCCCTAACTTTTTTATTTGCCAGTCTGCCGGTTGATTCCGTTATCATAGTGCCTCTGCCAGAGCTATACACCGCTGCTGTAGGTTCCCAGGGTCAACCATCCAGCAATCATTCCCAAATAGGTGTTAAGTCCAAGGTAAAACCGGGTAAAACATCTTCCCCAGATAAACTGAGGGGCGACTGTAACAGTTCCACCTCGCCATTAGGGCGATAAATTTCCACAGTCTGGGTTTTCGGCGCAATTAACCACCCCAAGCGTAAGCCATTCTGGTGATATTCCTGCATTTTTTCCCTGGGATCTTCTATATCATCACTTTCCGATACTAGCTCCACGGCAAAATCAGGACATAAAGGTAAAAACTTTTTCCGTTGTTCTGGGGTCAATGCCAACCACCGATCGTTCTTTATCCAGCTCACATCCGGGGAACGAGTGGCGCCATTGGGCAAGCGAAACCCTGTGGAGGAGTCAAAGGCTTTCCCCAGCTTGGTTTGCCGATTCCATCTCCAAAACTGCCCGATTAATTCAAAATTCCGTTCTCCAGTTTCTCCCCCTGTGGGTGGCATAATCATCAGCTCTCCTGTAGCTGTTAATTCCAGGCGTAAATCTTGATTTAAACTCGCTAAGGAGGCAAATTCCTCATCGGTGAGCTTCCAAGCATGGGGCAGATTTAGCGTTAAAACCATATCGCCTCCTTCATCACAGGCTGTTTCTTCAAATTATACTCCAATCTCAACCCTGAGATGCTCATATTACAGCCTGTTCAGAAATAATCTGATCGGCTCTCAAAGTCCCTCTCCCTTTTTGGGAGAGGGATTTAGGGTGAGGGCAATGTGTTAAACAACTGGTGAACAAGCTGTAATGCTAGATTACAGTTGGTATTGTTTAACGCCTGGTACTTCTTGGATGACGGTTTCAATGGGCACTAAACGTCCCACAGTGGTGTAGTGACCGCCACCACGCACGGGAGTGGTGGTGGAACGTTCCGGGAAGCGGTTAATATTGGTGGTGAACCAATGCCGAGTTTCAGGGATGGGGAGGATGTAGAGGGTGCGAGGGGTAATAAAATAGTAAAGTAAGTAGTTAGCTTGGGTGTATATGAAGCAACCGGGGGTATTTTTTTCTTTGTTGCTGTGGGTTTCAAAGAAAAAATTGCCGGTTGTGTGCCATCTGTCGCCTTTGATTTCTAGTTGGTACGTGCCGTTGGTATTAGTCAGCAATAAGTCAACATCAATGTGTTGATAGTTGGGGTCGTTTTCGACGTTTTGGAGTTGAAGAGTTTCCGGAAGGCTTTGCAACCATTTGGTGAGATCGGCGGTGGCTTGTCGCGCTACGCCAGATGCTTCGTCCATGCTGTAGGTCATTTGGATTCTGCCTGGTTATGGGGTAATCACAAATAATCTGTTGCTATTTTATAGCGTGTTGGCAATCCGCAACAAAATATGTGAAACAGTAATTGTTAAATTGTGTTGTAAATCACAAAATGTGCTGAATAATATCACATTTTTTTAATGTTTTGTGTCACAATAAGACATAGCAGCAAAAGTCATAGTTAAAGATAGAGGGAGGAGGTCTGCGGCTCCCAAATTACGGAGTAAAATGGTATTGGAAAAATGAACACTTGTAGTGCATCTTATGGTGATTGGTTCATCTTAGCAGTTCCCTTAGAGGGAGAGTGGGTGATTAGTTGTTTGCCGCCGAAGAGCAATAACATCTGCACGGACTGGAAGACTTATCAAACAGCGGAGGCGGCTTTGGCGGGGGCGCAGGAGTACGTGGAACAGGCGGCTGCGGCTTATGCCCTAGCGGAGGTGGTGCTTGAGTTGTATGAGGCGGGGAAGATTGAGGCGGTGGGGTGTCACAATTTATTACGATCGCTCGGTTACTTCTGACTAAACCCCCACCACGAGCTGTCAACTTTATTGGTAGCGGCTAGCCGCCAACTCCCAAAAACTGTAGTACCTCTTGCAGATAAGAATCAGGGTCTTCCAACATGGGAAAATGACTGGTGGCAGGAATCTCTACAAACTCCACCATTTGATTGAGTTGAGCTGCCTGCCTGCCCCCAGCAGCGGGAATAATTTGGTCATGTTCTCCAGAAACCAACAGAGTTGGCACCTGTAACTGAGCGAACTCCCGGGGCATAACTTCTGTGGCTTTTTGGCTGACGGAGGTAAAGATGGTATGTCGAACCGCCCGATCGTCGGCCATGAGATAATCTTCGAGAAACGCACGCTGAGCCGCCTCTGGGATGGGGCGGTGGAGGAAGCGCGCCATAAAAAAACGTTCCATTAAAGGAATGCGGCTGAGCCATTGGGGACGGAACTGGACTACTAAGCTGCCCCATTTGTGAAAAGCGCTGAAAGTCTTTTCGTCGTATTCAAAAATCCCGCTACAGGTGAGAATCAATTTCGCCACTCGCTCTGGATAGCGGTTGGCAAAAACCACCGCTACAGAAGCACCCATCGAGTGGGAATTGAGATAAACCCTACCAAGCTGCAAAGCGTCTAAAAGTGCTGCCAAGTCGGCGGCATAGCTTTCCATTTCCCAGTCAAACCCCACGGGGGTGTCGCTGAGGCGGGAGCGGCCAAACCCGCGCAGGTCGTAGAGGAGACAATCAAAATCCTTTGACAGCCTAGAGGCAGTGGTTTCCCAGTAGCGAGCCGAGCCCCCCCATCCGTGGACGAAGACCATCACGGGCTTGTCTTTGGTGGGGGCCGTTTGGCCGTGCCACTGGTAGTAATGCGGCGTGCCGCCAACCTGAATGTAAGGCATCCTGGGATTGGGTTATTTGCACCGTGAGATTTGTTGCCCGTGATCCGATCGCCCCTAGGTGTGGCCATGAGCCTTCTAGGTTAGGCAGATTCCGGTTTCGGCAGGGAAGATGGATGGAGCAAAAGCTCAGCCGTGGAGCGCTTCTCTACCATTTCCCGAGTGATCGTGCAGCGAGTTACATCCTTGCGGGAGGGCAACTCGTACATCACCTCAAGCATCAGCTCTTCGACGATCCCACGCAGAGCCCGGGCGCCGGTTTTGCGGCGGTAGGCTTCTTGAGCGATCGCCCTGATCGCGTCCGGCTTGAATTCCAACTGCACACTGTCCATTTTCAGCAGCTTTTGATACTGCTTCACCAGAGCATTTTTCGGCTGAGTCAGAATCGCCGTGAGGGCGTCCTCATCCAGAGGTTCCACCGTAGCGACCACCGGGATGCGCCCGATAAACTCTGGAATCATCCCGAACTTCACCAAATCATCAGGCTCCAAGTGCTTGAGGATATTAGCCGTTCGCTGCTCTTTCGACTGACTTTCACCTGGTTGGACAAAGCCCATAGACTTTTTGCCCATGCGGCGTTCCACCACTTTATCCAGACCGACGAAAGCTCCGCCGCAGATGAACAGAATGTTACTGGTATCAATTTGGATGCAGTCTTGGTAGGGGTGCTTGCGTCCGCCTTGGGGCGGGACATTCGCGATCGTCCCTTCCAGCATTTTCAGCAGAGCTTGCTGCACACCTTCCCCAGACACATCCCGGGTAATCGAGGGATTTTCGCTCTTGCGGGCAATTTTATCAATTTCATCAATATAGATAATTCCCCGCTGGGCTTCTTCCACATCCAAATCTGCCACTTGTAGCAGGCGCAGGAGAATGTTTTCCACATCTTCTCCCACATATCCCGCTTCCGTGAGAGTGGTGGCGTCAGCCACAGCAAAAGGAACATCGAGAAGATTGGCGAGAGTTTCTGCTAAAAGCGTCTTGCCGCAACCCGTCGGACCGATGAGGAGGATATTAGACTTTTGCAGCTCGATCGCTGCCTCATCCCCAGCCATTTTGCCGCTGGCTTTAGCCTGGGCAAAGCTGAGACGCTTGTAATGGTTGTAAACAGCCACCGATAGCACCTTTTTCGCCTCGTTTTGGCCGATTACATGGTCATCAAGAAACTTTTTAATTTCTCTCGGTTTTGGTATCTGACTCAAAGAGATATTGGCAGCGCGTCCTCGCCGCTTTTGGGGCGGGTCCGTGCGAGGCACAGGTTGGGGAGCCGCCGCACTGGAGTCGAATAGCTCCTCATCCAAAATCTCATTACACAGATCCACGCATTCATCGCAAATATAGACTCCCGGACCGGCAATCAATTTGCGAACCTGCTCCTGAGACTTGCCACAAAAGGAACATTTTAGATGGGAGTCATATTTAGACATAGACGGCCTCTCACTTAGCGTGCGGTAACAGCCTCTCCTGCAGCGGGCAGACCGGGCTGGGAAATCACCTTATCAATGAGGCCATAATCTTTGGCCTCGGCTGCCGACATAAAGAAATCGCGCTCCGTGTCGGCTTCGATTCTGGACAACGGCTGACTCGTATGATGAGCCAACAATTGATTCAAAGTGCGCTTGTGATACAAAATTTCCTTGGCTTGAATCTCGATATCCACCGCTTGTCCCCTGGCACCGCCGAGGGGTTGGTGAATCATAATTCGGGAGTTAGGCAGAGACATCCGCTTGCCCGGGGCGCCGCTCGTGAGCAAAAACGCACCCATGCTCGCAGCCAAGCCGTAACAAATCGTCACCACATCGGGGCGGATTTGCTGCATGGTATCGTAAATCGCCATACCTGCGGTAACAGAGCCTCCGGGAGAGTTGATGTATAGCTGAATATCCTTTTCGGAATCCTCTGCCTCTAAAAACAGCAGTTGAGCTACCACCAAGTCGGCCACGTTATCATCAACGGGCGTCCCCAGAAACACGATTCTTTCCCGCAGCAGTCGGGAGTAGAGGTCAAACCCGCGTTCTCCCATGCCAGATTGTTCCACCACCATCGGGACGACTCCGCCGCTGACAGAGTAAAAATCGGTTTGGGTGGAGCTGGCGATCGGGAGATAGGGGGACTGAGATTCAAGCATAGTGGTCGAGTGTAATGCCTGCAATTGATCTGGGGAATGTGAACAGAAAGAGTATCTGGCGATGGACCATTCTCCAGGGCGCCGGGAGGAAAAATCGGTTGATTTCCCAGCGATCGGGAGAACTGTCTATGATCCCATTATGCCCCAGATTACCAAATCCGGTGGCCTCATTCTGGGAAATTAAATATTTGAGGTAACAATTGCCATCACCCACTCCCCTTTGAGACCAGGGGCAGGGGGGCAGGGGGGCAGGGGGGCAGGGGGGCAGGGGGGAGTGTGGGG
>DVDU01000298.1 GCA_015296065.1 Oscillatoriaceae cyanobacterium M33_DOE_052
ACGTAATCGTTTTCTTCTCCGGCTCCTCCGCTCCCTTGCTCGCCTGCTCCCTTGCTCCCTTGCTCCCTTGCTCCCTTGCTCCCCTGCTCCCCACACTCCCCACACTCCCCACACTCCCCACACTCCCGTCTCCGGTGTCTTATTTATCCGGGGATTCGGGGGCGAAAAACAGTTTGTAACCGATGTAGCCGATCGCGGCGAGGATCGTCAGACTGACAGCGAGGCTAATGAGGCTGAAAACGGTTCTCAGTGCTGACAGTCCCACCATTATCCCCACTACCACGACTCCGACTTTCCCCAAACTCGGCAGGCCCCGATACCATTCCGGTAAGTTCCCGAAAAACTTTTCTATCCTAGGCTTGAGTTCATTCAAACTCGATCGCCAGTCAGTATTTAAAGGCGTTTGCTCAGTACCGCTGCCCGATCGCTGCGATACCTGCTCCTCTAATTCTCTCAGCCTGCGCTGCAGGTCTCTATCTTCAGGGTTCATATTCTCCTTTCCTTACCCCAGTTAGGCTCCAGACCGCCCCATCCGAGAGGCGTGTCTTTGCTTTGATTTTACCTTCATTACCCCAAGTCAGTCCCTCAGACTTTTCTCACTTTTGTTTTAGCAATTAAGTAATATTAGCTTTTCTCATATTAGTGAGAAAAGCCAAACCCCTGCGACTGCGCGCCCTTCGACTTCGCTCAGGGGGTAGGGCATCAAAAAAGCCCCTGATTGATTTAAGGCGCTTGCCCTGGGAAAGAATCCACAAGTTTGATTTTGATATCGGGGAAAGAATCCACGTATTTAATCTTAAAGTCAGGAAATGAATCTACTTCCTGCCATTTGCCACAACTATTGGGAAAAGAATCAACTAACTGCACATTTAAATCGGGAAAAGAATCTACTTTCTGGACTTTGAGATCAGGAAAGCTATCTACTACCTGAAATTTGCCATAGAGCCGGTGCCCATTATAGGAGCAGTCATCGGGGTTAATTTGGCTTTTTGTGCTGGCCGGATTGGCAGTGAGAACCACTACCAGAGCCAAACAGGCGCCAAACAGGAATTGCAAAGCGCGCATATTTGCTGCCATAATTTTATCTGCGATTGTCACCTTGGTTATACAACCTGCCAGCGGTGCGCAAAATTTGTCCGGCGAGGATGGCGGCGCCAAAACCATTATCGATATTGACGACGCCGACGCCCGCTGCACAGGAATTGAGCATAGTCAAGAGGGGTGCGAGTCCCTGAAAGCTGGCGCCGTAGCCGATGCTGGTGGGGACGGCAATTACTGGGGCGGCGGCTAACCCGGCGACGACGCTGGGGAGGGCGCCTTCCATCCCGGCGACGACAATTAGGACGGAGGATTGGTGGATAATATGCTGGTTGGCAAATAGGCGGTGAATGCCTGCAACGCCCACATCGGCGAGACGCTGCACCCGAAACCCGCATAATTCGGCGGTGACGGCGGCTTCTTCGGCTACGGGGAGGTCGGCGGTGCCTGCGCAGAGGATGCCAATGCTGCCGGGATGTTGGGGTTCCGAGTCGGGGAGGGCGGTGGCGCAGATGCGGGCTTGGGGGTAGTAGTGGAGTTCGGGGACTTTTTCCCTGACTTGCGCTTCGACTTCGGGGGTGATGCGGGTCGCCATGACTACGGAATGGTGGCGGCGCATGGCTTGGAAGATCTGGGCGATTTGCTCTGGGGTTTTCCCTGGTCCCCAGATGACTTCGGGGAAACCGGTGCGCAGGTGGCGGTGGTTGTCGATGCGGGCGTATATTTCGCCGGAATTGGTTTCTCTGGAATTGGCGCTGAGGGGTTCAAACGCTAGGTGTTTGAGGTTTTCTAAGGCGGCGTCAGGATGGATTTTCCCGGCGGCGACGGCGGTGAGGAGGGTTTGTAGGGATTCAGGTGTCATTCAGATGGGAGAGGATGAGATGTTATTCTTCGATTTTCAGCTCGTTGAGGTTCCAGAAGGCACCGCCGAGGGCGGAATATTGGATGCCTTTAACCCGATCGCGCACCGCCGCTAGAGATAGGGGATTCACCAAATGAATCACGGGCAAATGCTCCTGCACAAGCTGCTGGGTTTCATTATAAATCGCTTTGCGTTTGGTCTCGTCTAGCTCTCCGGCGCCTTTGACGTACAAATCCCCCAATTTGCGCTCCCAATCCAGCACCTCCCTCCCCACCAGAGCGGTTTGCCCTTCTTGTCGGTTGAGGTTGAAAATATGTAACCGGCCTTCTGGTGCCCATAGGTTCGCGCCGTTATTCGGTTCTACGCCACCAGTAAACCCAATTAAAATGCACTCCCAATCCAGAGAATCAGACAGCTTGCCCACCAAGTTATTAAAGGCTATAGGCTGGAAATCGACTTTGATGCCAATTTTGCCTAAATCTTGCTTGATTTGCGCCCCCATCGCTTCGCGAGTTTGGTTCCCTGCATTCGTGTTCAGGGTGAAGCGCACTAAATTGCCTTGGGCATCTAGCAGCTCATTTTTATCGTTGTATTTGAACCCGGCTTCTAAAAGCAATTGTTTGGCTTTTTCGGGATTGTAATCATACACTTTCAGCCCTTTTTCTGGGGACAGATAATAAGGACTTTGCACTGAAAGGTGAGAGTTTTGGGGCTCGCCTAACCCGCGAAAAGTGTTGTTAATCATGGTTTGCCGGTCAATGCCGTATGCTACGGCTTGCCGGAATTTCAGATTATTAAACCAGCTTGACTTGATGGGGTCAACTACTGGGTTATTTTTATCAGCATTGCGGCCTCGGTTCAGGTTAAAGGAGATAAAAGTCGTCCCCATTGCCTGACCACCGTTGTAAATCGTGAATTTTCCCCGCTTTTCTTCTCGTTTGAGCAGCTCAAAGGTTTCTGGGGATACGCCGATGTAATCTAAATCTCCAGAGCGAAACTGGAGCAGGGAAGTATCTTGTTTTTCTACAATTTGCAAGACGACGCGCTCGATGTAAGGTTGGGGATTTCCTTGGGCGTCTTGTTTCCAGTAGTAAGGGTTACGCTGGAAAACCATGCGCTGATTGGTTTGGTAGTTGGCCAGGACATATGGTCCGTTGCCCACCAGTTGTTCTAAGGGTGTATCTACCCCCCACATGGAGAGAAATTCTGGCTCGCGTTTAGAGTTGACCTTTTGAACGGATTCTCGGAGGATGTGGGCGGGTAAAATTTCGCTCCCGGTGGTGCGCAAAAATGGGGCAAAGGGTTCTGGCAGGGTGAATTCTACGCGCCGATCGTCCAGCATCCGCACTTTGGGTAAGGCGCGATTTGGCCCGATGCGCAGTACATCGCTGGTGCTGTTGGGGATTTTGGGGTTGAAGTAAATTTCATTGTAGGTAAATGCTACATCATCGGCGGTGAGGGGGGCGCCATCAGACCATTTGAGTCCTGGACGGAGGGTGAAGGTAAATCGCAGTTTATCTGGGGATATTTCCCAAGATTCCGCCAAGGCTGGTTCCACTTCTGCGGTAATGCCGTTTTGGCTGGTTAAACCTTCAAAGGTATAGCCAAAGGTATTGGATTCATTGCTCAGAGGCGGGTTGAAGGTTTTCGGGTCGCTCAAGCTGCTGAAAACTACTTGGGGGACGCTGGCGGCTTTGGTTTTAAACCGGGCTGGACTGCATCCCGAACTGGCTATACTGATGATAAATAACAGGGCAATAATTACCCCTGTCCGCCAATATTTTCCGATTCTATTACTATTAGATTTCATCACTGATTGAATGCCCAGTTAAAGTTCTTTATCGGTTGGGTTGAGGAACGAAACCCAACCTACATAAAAATGGCACCCCGTCACCCCGTCACCCCGTCTCTCTCTACTCGCTAACTAGGAGGGTGACGGCGTAAGCGGCGATTCCTTCTTCTCGCCCCACGGGGCCTAATTTTTCGTTGGTGGTGGCTTTGATGCCGATTTGGTCGGGATTTAGTTGCAGTACATGGGCGATCGCCCCTCGCATTGTCTCGATGTGGGGTTTGAGTTTCGGACGTTCCGCCACGATTACTGAGTCGATATTTTCGATCTGCCAGTGGCGCGATCGTACCAGTTGATTGACCTGAGCGAGTAACTCTAAGCTGTTCGCTCCTCGCCACCGCTCATCTGTCGGGGGGAAATAATGACCGATATCCCCCAAGCTCAGAGCCCCCAACATGGCATCCATAATCGCGTGTGTTAGCACATCTGCATCACTATGTCCGAGTAACCCCAGCTCGTGTGGGATTTTGACTCCCCCCAAAATCAAGGGACGCTCTGGAGTTAACCGATGGATGTCGTAACCGTTGCCTATCCGAAATTTCATTTCATCCCGCTAGCCACTTAGAACCGTATATTGTATCAGATTCCAGGGCTGCCCGGTGGGGTTTTGCCCGGAAACACTTCATCCCCGATGCGCGGAAAGTGTCATTAACCCGTAAAATGTGCCATGTGGGGACACGGCATGGCGGTGCAACTGGTTAACTCCGGGGCAACCGGGTTTTTAGAGATGATGCCCAATATCCTATGGACACCGTGGCCCCACGGACGTTTTTTTTGATAGAGGAAGCGATACCAGATGCCCCAGGCAGTTGGAGTCATTGAAACCGACGGGTTTCCGGCGGTACTCGCCGCCGCAGACGCAATGGTAAAGGCGGGTCGAGTCGCGATCGTGTATTATGGCATGGCGGAAAGCGCCCGCCTCTTGGTAGCTATTCGCGGACCGGTGGCGGAAGTGAGACAAGGTATGGAGGCGGGAATCGAAGCTGGGGAAAAGGTCGGCAAGGGCAAAGTCATTACCCACTACATCGTTCCCAATCCTCCGCAAAATGTGGTGTCAGTTTTGCCGATCGAGTACACGAAAACTAGCGAACAATTCCGATTTACTTAACTTTTAGTTCCACCACCCCTAGCCGCAAATCATGGCACGGGTTGGTACTGTGGCGCAGGCTTTCTGTCTGCATAGAAAATTTTATCGATTCAGGAGATTAATTCCACATGGCAATACAGCAAGCAGTAGGAGCATTGGAAACCAAGGGTTTTCCCGGCATTCTCGCCGCCGCCGATGCAATGGTGAAAGCGGGCCGCG
Source organism: Oscillatoriaceae cyanobacterium M33_DOE_052 (assembly GCA_015296065.1). Classification (GTDB taxonomy): domain Bacteria; phylum Cyanobacteriota; class Cyanobacteriia; order Cyanobacteriales; family Laspinemataceae; genus Koinonema. The sequence continues at coordinate 5,056 of DVDU01000298.1, forward strand.
TTACCCTGGTGGGTTATTTGCGCGTAGGGAGTGCCCGGTTTAGCATTATCATTCGCGGTGATGTGTCGGAGGTGAAAACCTCGATGGATGCGGGGATTGCTGCGGTAGAATCAGCTTATGGTGCTACCCTGGAATCTTGGGTGATTATTCCTCGTCCTCACGAAAACGTGGTGGCGGTACTGCCGATCGCCTTCACGGATGCAGTGGAAGAGTACCGCGAAGCTGCAGAAGGTATCATTATGCCGGGACGCCCTCCCGTCCGCTAAATTTTTTGTCATTGTCATTTGTCCTTTGTCACTTGTCCTTTGTTAACTGACAAATGATATCAAGTCCGGTTAAAAATCCTCATATTTGTCGGGTAAATTAAGCGGACTTGATATAACAAATGACCAAACCTACCCTGAGCTTGATCAGGAAAAATCAGATTGATTACTGTAAATTAATCCTCCGCCCCTAATACCCTCTTGCGTTAGTAATGCCACAGATATTAGGTGGGAGATACTAATTTTTTATATCAAGTTTGTTCGCATCGTTTGGACAATTCCGGGGCAACCACAGGGGGATTGCCCCTAGAAATTGACTAGGGATGACAACTGGAATCGGAGCCAACAGGCAGAATAGACTGGGCGGGTATAGTGGCAACTAACTCCACTTTACCGTCTAAGGAAGTTTTCCAGCCGGTGGCTTCTACCAAGGTTGAGGCAACGCTAGAAGTCGGTGGGATTTGTGCCTGAGACGAGGTAGATTTATTAACTGTGGTTTCGGCGGTAAATCGGCGCAAGTCTTGCCAAATGGTTTGACCTCGGATGGGAGCGATCGGGTCTTCGGGTAATCCCCCCCGTCCGGTAATTGTAAAAGAACTCCCCGGGGTAGTGCGACAACCAACGATCGCTTTTTCCGTGGGGTCAGTGGGTTGGGTGGTCAATTCCACCAAACCAGAACTAGGGTTCACTTCTGGGGTAGTGAAGACCGCCGTACCGCTAAACTCTGGGCCTAATTCCGAGGTAGCGGTGATATCGCTCTGTGAGGTTAGGCTTGGCCGAAACTCGGTGCCAAATATGCCTTGAGCGGCAATCCCCACACGTCCGCCCCTCCCTTGCTGCGCATTTGCAGTGATATCGCTGTTTTCCAGGGCGACTAATATATTGGTATTGATGTTGATATTACCACTATCGGTACTTCCAGCATTGGTGGTCAGACTGCTGCGATCGCGTAACTGTAACTCCTCCGTCTGCAAATTAATGTTTCCCCCCAAACCGGAAATCGTCGCCGCATTCATCGTAGCGCCCCCCTCCAGTCGCAGTGAATTCGCCACTATTTCCAGGTTGCCAGCATTTCCCGTCCCGGTACTATTAACCGCCACTATTCCATTATCTCTCACCAGCAACTGATTCGCATTAATCCTCAAGTTCCCCGCATTGCCCTCACCATAAGTGCTAGCATTCAAATTACTAGGAAACAGACCATTTCTCGAAACCCCAGTCACCTCCACAAAATCGGCATTAATCACCAGATTTGCTGCATCCCCGGTGCTAAAAGTAGAAACCAGAACTTCCGCACCATCGCGCACGGTCAGCCTTGGTGTCGTTAAAATGATATCTTTGGCATTTCCCGTCCCGGTAGTAGCCGAAAATATAGAACTTCTGACAATCCCATTATCTCCAGTGCCAATCACTTCGATAGACTCTGACGCCAACACTGTCAGCGTTCCCCCTTCTCCCCCAAACAGAGGCGTCGTGATAATTGTGCCCCCATCCCTCAGACTGAATCGCTGGGTTTCAATCCTCAGATTGCCAGCTAATCCATCACCCACGCTGGCTGTGGATATAGCGCTCACCAGCGTCTGATCCCGCCAAAAAGTCGGATCGAAACCAAGCACCTCAAACCCAAAAGGAAAAAATGACGCCGGATCAAAACCCAGTGGGGTAACACGGCCAATCACTTCTACAGAAGAAGTTGCCTTAACCGTAATATCCCCGCCCGCACCAGTACCAAAGCTAAATGCGGCAATTTCTGCCCCATCTCTAATGATTAATTTGTCTGTTTCGACCATTAAATCCCCAGCATGGCCAAGAGCAAATGAAGTAGTAGATACACTGGTTTCTCGCCCCGTGAGGATGCCTGCTGCGGCTAATCTCGTATCCAGGGGTGAATCCCGCCGCGTATTGCCAATTAATTCCACAGAGTCCGTAGTGCTAATCTTCAAAGTACCTCCCGGATTTGCTCCCAAAGTATTAGAGCGAATCTGAGCCCCTTCACTAACCGTTAAACGCCGCCCCTGAATTTGGATATCACCACCCCCATCACCACTAGCATCAATCACTGCCAGGTTCGAGACTGTGATATCTTGAAAGTTCTGGACGCCAGCATAATCTAAAGCTAAGTTTTGGGTATTGTCTCTCTGCCCCAGGAGGCGAATCTGACTATCACCAGCTACCGCCCCAAGCTCAATCCGTCCCCCCGACGTTTGCTGGCCGGAAATTGCTGTTGCTTCATTATCTAATAATGTGGCTCCCACTGCTGCTAAATCAATACTACCCGCTGCAGAACTAAGCTGACCGCCGGTGATTTCGATTTCTCCTCCCACTAGAGCTAAAGTTCTCCCCGGATTTACCTGCAGACCCACCACCGTTGCCACTCCATCGGTCCCAACTGTAGTTGCCTGGGATTGATTGACAATTTTGCCGGGATTGGCACCAAATTGTAAGCCCACAGGGACGTTTATCGTCAATAAAGGTGGTGCGGTTGGGGTCGTGGCGCTGTAGATACTGCCATCTTCAAACAAGACACTCTCGGCGGTACTGGCAAAAAATGAGCCGCCAATATCCAACTGGGAATTTGGCCCAAATATAATCCCATTGGGATTAATCAAGAATAAATTAGCTGTGCCATTGGCTTTGATTAATCCGTCTATATTAGATAGTTGTCCCCCGGTGACGCGGAGGATAATTTGGTTGATGTTCACCGAGTTGTTGAAAAAAGCTGTATTGCCTGTGGGCAGAGAAAAGTCCCGGAAACTATGAAACAGGCTCGCTCCGGCTGCCGTCCCACCAGTAATTTGCCAATTGTTGCCTTCAGTATTGACGATCGAGTTATTGGGGAGGCTGCGATCGGGAAGGATTTGGGCCAAACCCGATGGCGACATGGCACCCCACCCCAGGGCAATGATGGTGCTGATTTGACAAGTTGGATGTAGCAGTTTTCTGGTCATGGGTAAAAAATTGATTTGGGGAATTTTCAAACAAACACAATTAAATGCGATGGCTTAACTACAAATATCTAATCCATCTTTGTCTTCTCTATCTCTGTGGTTGATTTCAAGCCACCGCAAGAACGCGATGAAAGTTAACCCCAATATGGGCAAGGCAATACCTCCTCCCCTGTTTTGGTTCAGAGGCATTGGCAGCTTACTCAAAATGAGGATAAACGTCATCTTCAAATAAAGTATAGACTGCCTCGGAATTCATCGCCGCGACCAAATCTTGATAGTCGTCCCTCACATGATAATCTGTCCGGGGTGGTGGTGTTTCCAGCTTGCTCAACCAGGTGGTATGGATAGTGACGCCTATATTGAGTTTGGGATGGCTGAGTCGATACTGCGGACCGCTACTGAGGTTTTGGGCGTCGAAAATCCAGAGTTCGCTTTTGTCGGTGAGAAGATTATCGGAAAAAAGCACGATGCAGATGATATAACCATTGGTGGGGTCTTCATTTCCTGGTCTGGGCACGAACTGCGGCGAATTGCCAAAGTAGCCCGGAGGGAAATTGTAAGCGTCGGCGATGGTGAGTTGGGCGGGACTTGTGGTGGAGCGATCGATATGCACCCGAAACAAATTCGCAGGCTTGCCATTTTTGATGATCACATCCACCATCTTTTCCACGGGGACAATTCGCTCTCGGTAATTCTCGTACATTTCCAAGATGTATTTGCTTAACAGTTCTGGCCAAGAACCCCAGCAATTCCAGTATAATTCCACGAACTGATTGGGTTGAAATCCCCGCCATGCGTAGATGGACAGGGACCAGAGGAACTCTTCTCCCTCATATTTGTATAGGAAAGCCGACTTTTCCGCCTTTCCTTTTTTGCCATCAATTACCCAGTATCCTAGGCGGCTCACATCCATCCCATCTACCACCATTCCCGCCCGTGCTTTCAGTTCTTGGTTTAACTGGGCATCGTTGTACACTGATTCATCAGTACCGTGAATAAATTCTGCCGGATCCGAGGCAGCGGTATGCGCTACATGGAGGGTGATTTTGCCGTCGGGATTATCATAATCCGCTAAAAAATGTGCCGTTTCGGGGGCGATTTTTACTCGTTTGGCTTCAACGGTCTTGCGTCCCGCTTTCAACTGGGCGCGGGGAATGATATAAATATGCGTATAGGGCAATTCTGGGTAGCTCAGGTATTCTCTAATCGACCTCAAGAATTTTTCTATTTCTTCTATCGGCCAGGGGTCTTCCGCATCCAGTCCGGGGATTAAGTCTTCAAAAGGCAATTTAAATGCTGAATCGGATATCAATACATAATCCCTGGTTAATGCCATCTGATGCAGGCTTTGCCGAATTTTAATGGGGCGACGCTTATGCAATACCTCCCATTGCTCTACCGTAGTTCCCGCCCCATCCCACCGGTTGAGATAAACTGCATCTTTACCCCCAAACCCCAGCAGTTGGCCAACTTTTTCCCCGAACTTCAGACAATCGATGAGAATGCCGATCGCTCGTTTAGATAATCTTTGCATCCAACCAAATTTGAGCAGGGGGAAGCGGTCTTCACATTCCGCCACATTAAACTTAAACAAACGCGATAGCCACAGCACCGTACTTAAGGATTTGGTGCCATTCACGGTAAACATTTCGTCCGTGTGACTATCGAATAAGGGGTGAGCCGCACTCAAAATGGGGGGAAATGGTCCCCGAGGTGCCACCTGAGTGATGGGATACCATTGTCGATTCCATCCCACCGGGCCAACTAAGTCCAGAGTGCGAGTATTGATTTCATATGGGCGTCCCGCATCCCAAGTCACCAATAACCGCTCTGTCCCATCAGAGAATTGCATCGGGAGAAAGGCGGTATTCAGATAGTTACGAGTACCCAATTTTATGGATAACCGCGTGATGCCAAAATTTTGAAACTTCAGAAATGGATATTCATGGGGCCATTGTTGTTTATATTTGTTGTCTTCCCCATTTTCCCAGAGTGCTTTGTCAGCATAATGGTCTGGGGTTTTCATAATCCGAGTTGCCATCCAGGCGGTGCCAGTTTTTTCTCTGGTTTCCCCTAGGGGTTTCGAGTTGTCAGAACTGGAGAGGGCAGGGGTTTGATGAAAATCCAACCGGTAAATCATCCCCTCACCATTAAATAAATGTGTCCAACCATCTTGAGCTGGTTCGACTACGTAGGGAGAACCTTGGCATTTCGGGGAACCAACATAACCCACTGCGCCCACAATAAACATATGGCCTTGGATATCTGCTGGCAGTTGCCCCTCCTGCCAGCATTCTTCTGATAAGATATCCTCCGGGGCACATTCGGAATCTCCGGCGGTCCGTCTTTGTTTCACAATCAGTTCTAGGGGTTGATTTTCTGGGGTTTGCCCGTAGAACTCTTCTCGGCTGGTTGACAAGACGGCTTTGGGTGATAGCGGCGGTGGGGAAATATCCGACTGCGACAATATTTTTTTGGTTTTGCTTGACGGCTCTGGTGGTTCCATCGTCACATCTCCTCCCGATCGCGTATTTTTAGCTGAGTATATTTACTAAAAGTTCCAACATATACAGCAGATTACCGGTCGATCGGGTACAGGGGGAGTGCCTCCTGCCGATCGACACCCGAAGCGGGAGGGAGGTACTACAGCTCAATTATTCTTAGCTAAATCTGTCCCTGACAGAATTGCAATCTGCTGGCAATGAGTTGACTTTTATGTATTTTGACTGTGTTTTCTTCTTTTGCGTAGCTGATTTACAAAAATTTACATTTCTGCCCTCTCGGTTGTGGCCGGGTGAAGTCTCTTCCCCACTGTTGCACAAGCTGTCGTTGTGATAATTGTTAGATGAAAGTAAATAAAAAATAGACTTTTTGCATAAATCTAAACTCCGGCTTTTTCCTGGTATTGATGGCTCATATCAAGTCCTATGGCTTCGTTTTTGAATAACTGAGGGGGCAGCCACGCTTTGCTGCCCCTACGGTAGGGGCAATCCCCCTGTGGTTGCCCCGGAATTATCCGAATGATGCTCCCGGACTGTATATCAAATAATATTTTTGCAAAAAACTCTATTATTTATTTAAATAAATTTCATACAAGTTATTATTTGAGTTGATTCGGCGGTTTCATTGTCTGCTTGGTTCAACCGAAACACTTGCAGTATAAGCTGATTTATGCTCAGTATTGTTAGGGCGCGGTCCTACCGCACCCTAAAAATATTGTGATTTACATGGCTGCAAATTTATCCGTAGCTTCGATAATGGCGCTGAGGATACCGGGTTCAAACATGGAATGACCAGCATCAGGGATGATGTGTAACTCTGATTTTGGCCATGCGCGGTGGAGTTCCCAGGCGGACGTGAGGGGACAAACTACGTCATAGCGTCCGTGGACAATGACGCCAGGGAGGTGACTGATGCGCTTGACGTTTTGCACCAGTTGCTCTGGGTGTTCTAAAAAACAGTTGTTGACAAAGTAATGGCATTCGATGCGGGCAAAGGCTTCGGCGAAATAATCTTGACCAAATCTCTGGATGCTTTGAGTGTCGGGGATTAATTTGCTAGTGCTTCCTTCCCAAATAGACCAGGCACGGGCCGCTTCTAGACGGATGGCTCGATCGGCACTGGTGAGGCGGCGATAATAAGCCGCTACCATATCGTGTCTTTCCGCTTCGGGAATGGGTTTGAGATACTCTTCCCAAGCGTCAGGAAAAATATAACTCGTGCCTTCCTGATAAAACCAGCGAATTTCCTTTGGGCGCACCATAAATATGCCCCGCAGAATCAATCCTTGACACCGATCTGGATGGGTTTGGCTATAGGCTAAAGCCAAAGTGCTGCCCCAACTGCCCCCGACCACTACCCAACTATCAATGCCTAAATGTTGGCGAATTGTTTCAATGTCTTTAACCAAATTCCAGGTAGTATTTTCTTCTAATTCGGCGTGGGGGGTGCTGCGACCGCATCCCCGCTGGTCAAACAACACCACCCGCCATTTATCCGGGTGGAAAAACTGACGATAAGCGGCAATACTGCCACCGCCAGGACCGCCGTGCAAAAATACTGCCGGTTTCCCTTGGGGGTTGCCGCATTCTTCAAAATAGATTGTGTGAATATCGGAAACTTTTATGTTGCCCTGGTTATATGGTTGAATGGGGGGATAAAGTTCGCGCATGATTTCCCTAGTTGTGGCTGGCAACTGTTATTTTACCCGCAATTCTGCTTTTGTGGCGAGTTCTTTAGGAGTCTTGGCGCCAAATTTTAATCGTCCGATCGGCACTGGCACTGACAATAGTGTTGCCATCAGGACTAAAGGCTACGGAGAAAATGCGGCTACTGTGACCTTTGAGGGTGTGAACTGCCTTGCCTGTGGGGAGGTGCCACAGCTCGATCGCGGCATCGGTATAATTATGAGAATCAGTGCTATAGTCACAACTGGCGAGTGTGCTACTATCAGGACTAATGGCGACGCAGTAAACCGCCCCGGCACGACCATTAAGGACGTGAATCAACTCCCCGGTTTCTAAATCCCAAACATGGATACTATGGTCAGCACCACCGCTGACGATTTTTTGCCCGTCTGGGGCGATCGCCACCGAATAAACCGCCCCTTCAGGGCCCGTCAAAGTGCGGATTAACTGCCCACCCTTCAAATCCCAGATTTTCACCGTCCGGTCTTCCCCACCACTGACGATTTTTTCCCCATCAGGACTAATAGCCACCGATGCCACCTTCGTCCCATGTCCCGTTAAAGTATCACGCAACTCTCCCGTTGCCAGATGCCAAATTTTCACCGTCCGGTCATCATTCCCACTCACCAAAGTTTGGCCATCGGGACTCATAGCCACCGCCTGCACCTTGGCTAAACGCCCAGTCATAGTTCTGACTACTTCCCCCGTTTGCCAATTCCAGATTTTAATCGTATTATCATCACTGCCGCTGGCTAAAAATTGACCATTAGGCGTGAAACAAAGCCCATGAACCGTATTGCCATGACCCAAAAGTGTGCGGATTAATTGGCCATATTTCTCCTGGGATGGCTCTCCCCCTAACCGCCAAAGTTTAATTGTATTGTCATAGCCACCACTAACTAACATTTGGCCATCAGGGCTAATCGCCAATGACTCCACCCAACTATCATGTCCCGTCAAAGTTTCAACGCATTTAAACGATTTGACTTGCGCGAAATCCAGACCTAATTTTGACTCGTGGCGAATTGGCCTGATTTCTGCCTGCATTTGGCGCAAAACATCAGCAAAAGACTGCCCCCAATGGCCAAGCTGTGCCACCAGACGGTATAATTGAGGCTGATAAGCCGGATTGAGTTGTAGGTAATGCCAATCCGTCACAAACGCTGCCAATAATTTGGTCATTTCCACCAGAATTTCCCGGATTTGTCGCAGGGACTCATCTCGTTTAATCCCGGTTTTTTCTAATTCTTGTTTGGCATCCAACCAATTCCATTCCGGCAAGTCATATACGGCGGCGATGCTCCCATCTATGCCCCAAAAACCTACGACAAAGTAGGCTTTATAATCGGTGAGACTGACAGATAATATCCCGGCGGGTATTGGTTGCCAAATTTCCCGCAATTTCCCCACATCCCCTGGTGTAATTGGTTTTGTGAAATAGTCAGCGCAAAAATCCACCGGCGATGACAGACTCCCCAGGGGATAATGTTGGTGGAAAAATCGCCGCAATTCTGCTGTCAGCTCTATAGGCAGGTCTTCCCGAAAAGTACGCGGACAGCTTTTGCTAACTCGGGGGGGAGCGGCTAAAATCAGTAAGTGATGATGCTGCTGTGCCTGTTGCCAAAGCAGTTCGGTTGCCTGCCAGTTCAGCAGCCCAAACCAACTATTTTTTTTATCCCATATTTCCCCTATTTCTGCCCGCTTGATGGCGATGTTGGGTGCTTGCCACTCCCAGAGCAATTTCATAATGGTTTGGCTTAGCTCCTTGCCGTCAGTTTCTCCCCTGGCGTAGGCAGCAACTGCTGGGAGATAACGGGGGTCTGTCTTGATTTTATGGTGAGGGGCGGTTTCTGCTAGTTTTGTTTTCAAATCTAAAGCAGTATCTTTGGCAAGTTTCAGAAGAACTTCGGCAACGGCGGCTGGTAAAGACATAAAACTTGGATTTGCGGTGTTTTGGACTGGCAGGGGTAATGCAATGACAAGTGATGAATTGCTCTTCAACTACAATTTTTTAGATTTTCATTGTGCTAGTTTTGAGAAATTTGGTGATAATCATAGTCATTAGCAGAATTACCACCAATAATAAGGCGCCCAGGATAAATGTTACTAATAATTTTACCCAAGGGGGGATAAAACTTTGGAGATAATGCCAGGTTTGAAAGGGGTTGCCCCGCATGAGGGCAGCTACGGCGGCGAGGATTTGGATTTCTTGGCTTTGGGGTGCTAGTTGCTGGGCGGTTTTGAGGGGAGCGGCGGCGGCGAAAGGTTGCCAATTGTAAAGATAAACAAAGGCAAGATAGGCATGGGCATAGGGGTTTTCTGGGTCTAGTTCGGTGACGCGCTGTAAGGCGGCGGCGGCTCCAGATGCGTCTCGCCGCAAGACTCGCGCCAAACTCAAATTATAGGCAATGGGGAGATTTTTTGGCTGTTGTTGCAGTCGCTGGGCTAAGGTGAATTCGGCTTGACGAATAAAGTCTTGGGTGGGGTCATATTGGGTGATGCGCCCTACTTCGTCAAATACGGGGCCGAGGGCATCGGGTCCGTTGGGGAGAGCTGTTGCGAGTGTTTGCAGTTGGGTGATTAATTCTAGTTCTGGGGCTGCTGCTGGTAAGGCTTTGGGGTCAATTTCTAGGGTGAGTGGGGGTATGGTGAGGGGATATGTGGTTTTGGTTTGGCGGTGCAGGTAGGTGGCGGTGAGGGTATATTTGCCTGGTGGTGTCTGGGCGGGGGGTAGCATGGCGGTGGTTTCGATGACTCGGGCTTGGGGGAGGTTTTGCAGGCGCAAGATGCCACTAGCAATGGCTCGATCGCTCCACCATCCACTACCTCCACTATCCCCTACGGGCAACCAGTCGAGCAAGACTAAACCTTGTTGCAACTGCTCAGCGGGTCCTGACCACTGATATGTCACGGGAACTGGCATTCCTGGAGGGACTCGCGGCGGTACTGTCACCCGCTCTAACTGCACCTGGTTGAGGCTGGGTGTTTCTGGCAATGGTACAACCCGCACGCTTCGGGACTGACGGCGGTAGAGATTGAGGTTGGTATGATCTGGTAATGGCCAACTGCGGTACAGGCGGAAATCACTGGAGTTTTCCACCGCTGCGACCATCTCGGGTTGCGCTGCGGGGACGGAACCTTGGGGGCCAGTTTTGGTGATAAACCAGGAAATAGACCGGGCATCCCTCGCCACATCTTTGCTCCGCGTCCCCACTTGTCGCCCATATACTTGAAAATTGGCTAGGGCACCATAGTAGTTAATGTTGTGCTGGTTGATTTCTAAGGTGGATGGTAGTACCCCCACGGTGGCTTGTAAGTGGGGGTCGGCTTCTGCTACAGCTTGCACGATTTTGGCGTGGGGCCACTCGCTCCCGGTGTAGGCGCGGTGAGTTCCCGCTAGTTCTGCTAAATTATCTGTGGGCCAGAGGGATGGCAGGAGCATTAATGTTGCTGCTGCAACTGTGCCAAAGCGCAACCACCGCCCCCAACTTCCGGGCCAGAGGGTGAAACTTTGGGCTAAAAATACTGCCATGATGGGTAAGTAGGGCAGGACATAGCGATAATCTTTATTCAGATTTAGGCTGCACAGGAGATAGGCTCCGAGCCAGAAACCTGCTAGCCATTGCAGGTTGGCCAGTTCGGCTTGGGGTCGCCGCCAGCCATAGAGGACGGCGGCGAGTAGGGGGAGGAGTAATAGGGGCCAGGAGATTTGCTCGGGCAGTAGTTGCAGGTAATGGGTCCAGGCGGCCAGGGTGTTGAGGGCGGGGTCTCCTTCGGCTAAGGCTGCATCTATTGTGGCGCGTTTGCTGCCAGTGAGGATGAGTAGCCAGTTGGTGCGATACCAGGGGTAGGCTACTGCCCCGGCGATGAGGAATGCTACTCCTAGTTGGGCTAGGGGCAACCACGGGGGGTTTGCCCCTACAGTTTGGCGGCGGCGAATGGTGGTGATGATTGTCCACAGGCAAGGGATGAGTAAAAATAGGATGGCGGTTTGTTTGATGATGAGGGCGGCGCCGAGGGTGAAGCCGAATCCGATCGCGAGTGGCCATGTGGTGCGGGTGTGGGGTGCGCTGGTGCGCCACAGGGTGAGGAGGTAAAAGGCGAGGGTGCAAATGGCGGTGAGGGGATAGTCTAGGAGGAAGTCTAAGCGGATGAAGATTAAGCCGGGGAAGAGGAGGCAGAATAGGGCTGCCCACCAGCCGACGGTAGGGTTAAATAGTGTGGTGCCGAGTCTGAAGACGGCATATAATAGAAGGGCGCTAAAGCAGAGGTTGATGAGGGTGGCGGTATCGCCTCCTGTGCCAAAGATGTTGTGGATGGCGGCGGTGGCGATGTAGGTGCCGGGAGGAATTTTCGAGGAGAGTAACCATAGGCTTTGCCACCACTGGGGGTCTAGCCATTGGGGGGTTTGGAAGGCGCGCCAGTAGTTGAGGGCGCCGGTGAGATAGTCCGCTTGGTCCCAACCGGGGATGGATTTGTCTAGGGCAAACCACAGGCGATCGGCCACTGCTGCCACCAACCATAGCAGCACCAGGGCAAGCAGATTTGGTGGTTTCTCTTGTGGTTTCACTCCGTAGCTCCTTTCCAAATGGCAGCCCTACCAATTTTATGCTAAATTTTGTCCCCACGGCTCAAGGGTGAGGGGATGAGTGGGGGTGAGTGGGGGTGACAATTTCTCGCCATCTCCCTCTATCTCTCAGAAGTCCCCTCAGCTCTACTCCCCGAGGGAAAAGCCTGCCATCTCCCAGATCCTTATCATTAGTTACAGTATCTTTTTGTTAGAGTTACTCGAGTTTCCTATACAGAGTTTTTCCATGAATTTAACTACTCTTGCGATGAAATCCCGCCAGCTCCTGATTATTCCTGCGGCTCTGGTGGCTTTGGGGATGGGGGCGATCGAAGTCAGTGCCCAGAATATGTACAATCCGATCTCGATGGAGGGGAAAAAAGAGATTACGGATACGCTCACGGAAAAAGATATCCCCACTGGGCAAGGTGGGTTTGCGCGAGACTATGTGGTGAATTTGCAGGAGGGAGACCAAGTGGCGATCGACTTGATCTCGGAGAGCTTTGATGCGATCGTCTCCCTCCTCGGTCCCGACGGCACCACCGTGGCGGAAAATGACGATGGTCCCGACGGCACCACCAATTCTCTCCTGTTCTCCCGCATTACCACCGCTGGCGATTACATCGTCCGAGTGCGGGCTTTCGGGGAAGGCGGCGTGGGTGAGTTCCAGCTCAAAGTCACCCGCCTGCGTCCTATCTAGACCTTGCGGGGGGCGTGGGGCTGGGGTTCAACGCCCCCCGAAAAAATTTTTTGACCCAGGGGTTGACAGGTGGGAATTATTGAGTTATAGTGATTAAGCATGAAAAGTTAAGCCGGGATAGCTCAGTTGGTAGAGCAGAGGACTGAAAATCCTCGTGTCGGCGGTTCAATTCCGCCTCCTGGCATATGTTCAGAGATTGCAGCATGGAAACTTTTAGGCTACCACCCTGCAAACTAACTGTCACAACTCCGGCGGCTCGCTATACAATCCGGCGTCATGTTTCAATCCCTGAAAGGGATTCGGGTAAATTTCCGTCCGAATTTTTGGCAGCATCTTTTGGCAGAATCGAGGATTTTCAGTCCTCGTGTCAATCCCTGAAAGGGATTCGGGTAAATTTCGGGTTGTCCGCCGCTTTCGAGGCTTCAACACTAGCCACGTTTCAATCCCTGAAAGGGATTCGGGTAAATTTCGGGGTGGTAGTCTTGGGTCATCCGTTCTTGCCCAACCTTGTTTCAATCCCTGAAAGGGATTCGGGTAAATTTCGGGCCCCCAATAGAGCCTCTACAGCCACCGCCAGAGTGGCCGTTTCAATCCCTGAAAGGGATTCGGGTAAATTTCGGGTTTCGGGATTTCGGGCCACCGGGCGGGAAGCCCGGATGCTGTGGGATGCGTTTCAATCCCTGAAAGGGATTCGGGTAAATTTCGGGTGACAATCGGGGACGGTCTCAGCCAAGTGGGGACAATGTTTCAATCCCTGAAAGGGATTCGGGTAAATTTCGGGCCGGCAGCAGATCGCCCAAATGTTTAATCGCGGATCTGGGAGTTTCAATCCCTGAAAGGGATTCGGGTAAATTTCGGGTGGCCGCCAGCCAGCTTGAGCAGGAAATGCAATTTGAGTTTCAATCCCTGAAAGGGATTCGGGTAAATTTCGGGCCGCCCGGGCTTTTTTTTCTTCCTTGGGGGCAACTCCGGTTTCAATCCCTGAAAGGGATTCGGGTAAATTTCGGGGACAGTCCTCCCCCTTCCAAGGAGCCTCTCAAAAAAGTTTCAATCCCTGAAAGGGATTCGGGTAAATTTCGGGCATTGCTGAAATCCGCTCCAAGTGCCGCCGATTTCAGTTTCAATCCCTGAAAGGGATTCGGGTAAATTTCGGGTTCCGAGTTTGGGTCGCAGGGGACTCGGTTCAAATATCTGTTTCAATCCCTGAAAGGGATTCGGGTAAATTTCGGGGGTTGTCGGGGGAAAAGTAGCCCGTGACAACGGTTTGTTTCAATCCCTGAAAGGGATTCGGGTAAATTTCGGGCTTACCAGAGCGGGCAGGGCACGAGCTTAAGCGCCAGTTTCAATCCCTGAAAGGGATTCGGGTAAATTTCGGGCTTTGTAGCTTGGATACCTCTTTGCACAGTTTCTGTGTTTCAATCCCTGAAAGGGATTCGGGTAAATTTCGGGGGACCCCTAAAAATTCACCCCCCCGGGTATAAGCGTTTCAATCCCTGAAAGGGATTCGGGTAAATTTCGGGCTGGGAATACCAGCGCCGCACGCAATCAGTCCACAGGCAAAGTTTCAATCCCTGAAAGGGATTCGGGTAAATTTCGGGTACTGCGGACTTTTCCGCATCAGCTAAGTATTATCGTTTCAATCCCTGAAAGGGATTCGGGTAAATTTCGGGAACCACAACAACCACTGCATCGGGTACGCAAGGACCGTTTCAATCCCTGAAAGGGATTCGGGTAAATTTCGGGTATTAGCAAGCTAGAGGCTGAGATTCAGCGATTACACCAGGTTTCAATCCCTGAAAGGGATTCGGGTAAATTTCGGGGCTTCGTCCGCCACACAATATACCTTCTCCTTGCCCCCAGTTTCAATCCCTGAAAGGGATTCGGGTAAATTTCGGGCAGCTTTAGGCGTTGAAGATGCGGCGGACTCCGACAGGTTTCAATCCCTGAAAGGGATTCGGGTAAATTTCGGGCGGGTATAGATTCCTCACCGAGAGCTTCGATTGATGCGATTTTTGTTTCAATCCCTGAAAGGGATTCGGGTAACTTTCGGGCAGGAGCAACTGGCACACGCCAGCACACGCCAGGAGCAACTGTTTCAATCCCTGAAAGGGATTCGGGTAAATTTCGGGCCAGGAGCTTGAGCCCCCGCGTAATGCGGGCTAGCTCCTGGTTTCAATCCCTGAAAGGGATTCGGGTAAATTTCGGGAGTCTCCCCCAGCAGGGCCAGGCGGGAAACCCCCGTTTCAATCCCTGAAAGGGATTCGGGTAAATTTCGGGATTTGCAAAACAAGCTCCGCCAAAAGGATGGAAAAAGGTTTCAATCCCTGAAAGGGATTCGGGTAAATTTCGGGCTCCTTGGTCTCCCTCCAAACTTAAATTTTTATCTCGGTTTCAATCCCTGAAAGGGATTCGGGTAAATTTCGGGGTGATGGAGTTATTGATGCGTTTACTGATTTAGTGTACTTGTTTCAATCCCTGAAAGGGATTCGGGTAAATTTCGGGTTTGCTAGTCTTTTAGAGCAAGCATATGCCAAAGCGTCAGTTTCAATCCCTGAAAGGGATTCGGGTAAATTTCGGGCACGGGAATCGGCACCTGCACTTATGGTGGCACCTGTTTCAATCCCTGAAAGGGATTCGGGTAAATTTCGGGTTGTGATCAAGAATTGGAATTAGTGAGCTAAGAAGTGTTTCAATCCCTGGAAGGGATTCGGGTAAATTTCGGGTAGCCCTAGGGTTCCCGCTATCCGAGACAAACGGAGTTTCAATCCCTGAAAGGGATTCGGGTAAATTTCGGGTTGGGTTTTCAGACAGGCACCTAGGGGAAAATCTTGTTTCAATCCCTGAAAGGGATTCGGGTAAATTTCGGGTTTTGCTTTTAAGCACTCTAAGCCTTATCCCGTGTTTCAATCCCTGAAAGGGATTCGGGTAAATTTCGGGCCTCTACTGGGGAATCCGAACCAGTGGGAGGCACGTTTCAATCCCTGAAAGGGATTCGGGTAAATTTCGGGTTTACACTACTTTTCGCAGAATCTGGGTGAAACATTGACGTTTCAATCCCTGAAAGGGATTCGGGTAAATTTCGGGTGGGGGTACGCAGTATTAGCACCGGGTATCAAGTTTCAATCCCTGAAAGGGATTCGGGTAAATTTCGGGTGTCAGAGATATTAGGGAGATACTCTAAGAGTTTGTTTCAATCCCTGAAAGGGATTCGGGTAAATTTCGGGGGGGATTGCCTTCATCGTCTTTGAAGCCGAAGAACTGGTTTCAATCCCTGAAAGGGATTCGGGTAAATTTCGGGCGCAAACCAAGCCCTGGCTTACTCCCGCTATCTCGTTTCAATCCCTGAAAGGGATTCGGGTAAATTTCGGGTCCACCTTGTCGGGCGCGCAATAAACACTAAAGTTGCGTTTCAATCCCTGAAAGGGATTCGGGTAAATTTCGGGCGAATTAAGCGCCACGCCCCAAGAAAAATCTCTCCGTTTCAATCCCTGAAAGGGATTCGGGTAAATTTCGGGCCTGGACAGGATCCAGTTGGGATGGAATCAGAGGCACGGTTTCAATCCCTGAAAGGGATTCGGGTAAATTTCGGGTTCAACGGCGGCGGCGGCGATTTGAGCAGCACTCAGTTTCAATCCCTGAAAGGGATTCGGGTAAATTTCGGGGTTACCAGCGACGATCGCCGATGAATCAGAAAAAGTTTCAATCCCTGAAAGGGATTCGGGTAAATTTCGGGATTCTTACCCCCCCCCATCGCCCGGATTGATGGGTTTCAATCCCTGAAAGGGATTCGGGTAAATTTCGGGCAGGCTTGATGGGCTTCACCAAAATGCCCACCACGTTTCAATCCCTGAAAGGGATTCGGGTAAATTTCGGGTTGTTTTGCAAATTGTGCAGAGATGAATTATGGCAATGTTTCAATCCCTGAAAGGGATTCGGGTAAATTTCGGGAATAAGGAATTTTCCAGGGGTCAGTCAGCGCCGAGGCTGGGTTTCAATCCCTGAAAGGGATTCGGGTAAATTTCGGGATGTGGATAAAATTTCGCCGCAATGGCCATTTGATGTTTCAATCCCTGAAAGGGATTCGGGTAAATTTCGGGTGCCCAACATTTGAATGTTCATCCACACCGGATGTTGTTTCAATCCCTGAAAGGGATTCGGGTAAATTTCGGGATGAATGGAGGGCGAGGTGTTATACTACCTGTCAATAGTTTCAATCCCTGAAAGGGATTCGGGTAAATTTCGGGCTCAAATCGCTTCTTCTGTTTGGGTATCGCATTACATGGGATGTTTCAATCCCTGAAAGGGATTCGGGTAAATTTCGGGCTCTGGCATCAGCCCGTATCGCCGCATAATCCCTTCGTTTCAATCCCTGAAAGGGATTCGGGTAAATTTCGGGTGCGGGCTCCTGGAAGCCTTGCAATATGCGGTTTTCAAGGTGCAGTTGCGCGAATCGATCCAAAAATAGCATTTCAGCGCCTGGGCTGTCAAGAGGGGGGAGAAAAAATTTCTTTGTAATGCTTGTGTCATAAGGGTTTCAGGATTTGCGCGGATCGATTTTTTCTCCTTGAGGGGGCAAAACCTTGCTGGTTAAGGGTTGTAGGCGAAATTTTGCAGGAGCGTTTTTGAACACCTACCCATCCGCGCAAAATTGGGGGGATGGGGAGACGGGGAGACGGGGTGACTGGGAG
>DVDU01000107.1 GCA_015296065.1 Oscillatoriaceae cyanobacterium M33_DOE_052
CCTGTGACTTGAGGTCGCCCCCATCTACCGAGCCAGTGGTAACAGCGCTCCCACCCCTAACTCCCGCCCCCAGTTAAGTTTTGTCCATCCCCCCAAACCCTTACAGGCTGTCGCTTCTAGAAGATGTGAGTAACGCATAGGGTCGAGGGGTTGGGGGTGAGGGCAATAGGGGTGGGAAGTCAGACATTTTCTGCAAAAGATGAAAAACCTGCACTTGTAAGCCCCCCTACTACCCCTGACAGCGATTAAAATAAATCCGCGCCACCGAATCCCCCGGATTCACCGCCAGACAATCAGCAAACAAACTGGCCGCGTCAGACCGGTGTCCTTGATGATACAGGGATAACGCGGCTGCAAACATCTCTAAAGTCGCCCATTTCCCCGCTTTGATATCCGGTACATCCCCATCAAACACCTCATAAACCGTCACCAGTTGGGATTTTCCCTTCACCTTCACCCGGTCAATTTGGCGAATCGCATAATCTCCCGGACGCTGCAACCGAGAATAAGTTTGCTCCGTAATTAATAACGCCAAACCATAATTTTTGGTCAATCCTTCCACTCGCGAAGCCAAATTCACCGCATCACTGATGACGGTGCCATCCATGCGATTTTGTCCCCCTACAGTTCCTAGCATCAAGGAACCAGTGTTAATCCCAATTCCATTTTGAATGGGTGCATAGCCAGAATTAACCCGATGTTGATTATATTCCCCCAGGCACTGCAACATGGCAATCCCGGCTTTCACCGCATTATCCGCCTCGCCGCTGAATAAAGCCATAATTGCATCGCCGATGTATTTGTCAATAAAGCCGTAATTTTCCGTAATCGCTGGTTCCATGCGGCTGAGATAGGAGTTGATAAACTTAAAATTTTCCTCCGGCGTCATGGTTTCGCTGAGGGTGGTAAAGTCGCGAATGTCGGAGAATAACACTGACATCTCTAGTTGCACCTGGTCGCCCAATGCCACATCGACAATGCTAGACTTTTCTAAAAACTGGAGAAACTGCCGGGGGACAAACCGCTCGTATGCTTTATTCAGTTGTGCC
Source organism: Oscillatoriaceae cyanobacterium M33_DOE_052 (assembly GCA_015296065.1). Lineage (GTDB taxonomy): Bacteria > Cyanobacteriota > Cyanobacteriia > Cyanobacteriales > Laspinemataceae > Koinonema. The sequence goes on from DVDU01000107.1 coordinate 1,050, forward strand.
AGTCGAGTTTCATTTTGCCGGACTTCTGTATATAATTTCGCATTTTGAATGGAAATCGCGGCTTGTCCAGAGAGGAGTTTTAAGATTTCCACGCGCTCTGGGGTAAAGGCTCCGGCTGTGCGATTGTTTTCTAGGTAAACAATACTGACGAGCTGACCTTGATTAATCAGGGGTACGCAGAGAATTGATTTGGGCTGATTCTGTTTGATGTAGGCCAGAAATGTTGAATGTCGATACAAAACTTTACATAAAAAATTACACTTATGTCTTTGATGCCTAAATTATTCAAAAAACGTCATCTCCTCAAACCAATGAACATAACTAATTTTTTGACACATACAACATTGTAAA
>DVDU01000020.1 GCA_015296065.1 Oscillatoriaceae cyanobacterium M33_DOE_052
CCTGTGACTTGAGGTCGCCCCCATCTACCGAGCCAGTGGTAACAGCGCTCCCACCCCTAACTCCCGCCCCCAGTTAAGTTTTGTCCATCCCCCCAAACCCTTACAGGCTGTCGCTTCTAGAAGATGTGAGTAACGCATAGGAGATAAGAGGGGGGAAGCTGATACTATCCTATCGCTCGGTGAGGTTTACTTCGGCTTAGGAGACGACGAAACCGCCCTATCCTACTTCAACCAATCCCTGCCCCTGTTCCAACAAGTGGGGTACAAAGAGGGAGAATCGGCTAATCTGCACAGTTTAGCCCGCGTGTTGCGCCGCCAGGGCAAACTCGATGAAGCCCGCACCCACATCGAAGCTGCCATTACCATTATTGAAAACCTGCGCACCAAAATCGCCAGTGAGAAACTGCGGCAGTTTTATTTTGCCAAAAACCAGGATGATTACGAGTTTTATATTGACTTGCTGATGCAGTTGCACCAGCAACAGCCCCATCAAGGATATGACGCCAAAGCTCTCAATGCTTCTGAACGTGCCAGAGCCCGCACTCTGCTAGAACTCCTCGCAGAAGCTGGCGTGGATATTCGCTCTGGGGTGGATGCTTCCTTGGTGGAACGGGAGCGCAGTTTGCTGCAGCAACTCCACGAGGTGGACAAGCGCCTCATTGAGCTATTCAACGGCAATTATACTGATGCTGAAGCAGCGTTAAAAAGAAAACAAGCCTCACTTTTGGCACAATATGAGGAAGTTAAAGCCCAAATTCGCGCTGCTAGCCCCCGTTACGCAGCGATCGCGCAACCGCAACCCCTGACTCTAGAGGAAATTCAGCAACAGGTACTCGATGAAAACACCTTACTCTTGCAATATTCCCTGGGAGAAGAGCGGAGTTATCTTTGGTTGGTGAGCCCGTCTGGCATCACCACCTATGAATTACCCCCACGCGCTGAAATCAAGAAAGCGGCGCAGGATTTTTTGGCGGTTGTGGCTTCGCCAGTTAAGAGCAAGATTCTGAGCCTAGTGGCTCATGCTGACAAGGCTCTCGGCCAAATTATCTTACAGCAGGTGGCGGAGCAATTAGGTAATAAACGCCTAGTTGTGGTGGCAGATGGCGCTTTGCAATACATTCCTTTTGCAGCCCTCACCATACCAGGAAAAAACGTGCCATTGCTCGTGGAGCATGAAATTGTCAATTTGCCATCTGCTTCAACACTAGCGATTTTGCGCCGGGAGACTGCGGCGCGAAAACCGGCGCCGAAAACGTTGGCGGTGCTGGCGGATCCGGTGTTTAGCAATAACCCTGACCAGGACGATCGCCTCAATGGTATTGCCCGGGCTAACCCTTCTCAAAATCAAGAGCATTTGAGCAGTTTATCCCCGGAAGCGCTACTGCATCAACGCAGCGCCCCCCTGGTGATGATGAATTGGAAACGATTGCCTTTTACTCGCCAGGAAGCCGATAAAATTATGGCGCTGGTTCCGGAGGAGGAGCGGATTTCCTTCTTAGATTTCCAAGCCGATCGCGCCCACGCCACCAGCCCCGAATTATCCCAATACCGGATCGTTCATTTTGCCACCCACGGCTTCGCCGACTCAGAGAACCCGGAATTATCAGGAATCGTCCTATCTCTAGTAGATGGCAATGGCTCATGGCAAAACGGCTACCTGCAATTATATGATATTTTCTCCCTCAATCTTCCCGCAGAATTAGTAGTATTAAGTGCTTGTCAAACTGGAATCGGCAAAGAAATTAAAGGAGAAGGTTTAGTAGGCTTGACGAGAGGTTTCATGTATGCAGGAGCCCGCCGGGTGGCAGTATCCTTATGGAGTGTGGATGACCAAGCAACGGCAATTTTAATGTCCAGTTTATATGATAAAATGATATCCGAAAGGATGCCCCCAGCATCAGCATTAAGAGCAGCCCAATTAGAAATGTGGCATAGTCAAGAATGGAAATCGCCTTATTATTGGGCTGCGTTTACGTTGCAAGGAGAATGGCGGTAATTTCCCTCCCCCCCCCTGCCCCTCCCCCACTACGAGAAACTAAATCGGTCTTGTAGGTTGGGTTTCGTTCCTCAACCCAACCTACAGATAAAGGGGGGGAGACCTGACGACCAAAGACCTGACGACCAAGAATAGCGGTGGAGAATCTTTAACCGGAACAGAAACCGGGTTGCTCAAATGAGAGGTATCGTACTAGACGAAGCATCTGGGCAAGAAACCCGGTTTCTCCTCCTGTAGAATACATAAGCTATTGGGCTTAATTACAGGAGGAGGAGTGGAAAAACTACTACAGATATCGCGCATTATCGATGCACTGAACGATCGCATCGGCAAATTGGCCGGTTGGCTGGTCCTGGTCATGGTCTTGGTGGGGGTGTGGAATGTGGTAGGACGCTACCTCGGGAAAGCCGTAGGGCAAAGCCTCACATCCAACGCCTTCATCGAAACCCAGTGGTATTTATTTGACCTGGTTTTCCTCTTGGGTACGGCTTACGCCCTCAAACATGACGAACACGTGCGAGTAGATGTATTCTACAGCAATTGGCCCCCCAAGAGGAAAGCTCTGGCAGATTTGGCCGGGACATTACTATTTTTGATTCCATTTTGCATCTTGGCGATCGGCTTCTCCTGGAATGCCGTTATCGCCTCATGGCAAACCCTAGAAATCTCCCCCGATCCGGGCGGACTGCCCCGCTACCCCATTAAAACTGTCCTCATCGTCAGTTTCCTATTGCTAATCCTTCAAGGCATATCCCAAGCCATCAAAAATTACGCGATTTTCACCGGTCAACTACAACCCCAGGAGGAAAAGCATGAATCTGAGCTTTGAATACGAGTGGCTCGGCCCTTGTATGTTCGCCGGTGCCCTATTTTTCCTTTCTTTCGGCTACCCCGTCGCCTTCTCCCTCGGCGGCGTCGCCATTATCTTCGGCTTAGTAGGTATTGCCCTGGGAGTCTTTGACCCAGTGTTTTTAAATGCCCTGCCCTTGCGCATTTTCAACATCATGGGCAACTACACCATCCTCGCCGTCCCCTATTTTATCTTCATGGGGTCAATGTTGGAAAAATCCGGCATTGCTGAGCGCCTCCTAGAAACAATGGGAATTTTATTTGGGCGAGTCCGTGGCGGTTTAGCTCTCGCCGTCGTCTTAGTCGGAGCCCTCCTCGCCGCCACTACCGGCGTCGTCGCCGCCACAGTAGTAGCGATGGGTTTAATATCCCTTCCCATCATGCTCCGCTACGGTTACAACAAAGAACTAGCCACCGGTGTCATCGCCGCTTCTGGAACCCTAGGGCAAATTATCCCCCCTTCTGTGGTTTTAGTGGTACTCGGCGACCAATTAGGTGTCTCCGTGGGAGATTTATTTGTCGGTTCTGTCATACCCGGGTTGATGATGGCGGGAGCCTTTGCCATCCATGTCCTCATCGTCGCCTTTTTCCGCCCCGATATGGCCCCTGCACTGCCCGAAGAGGTGCGGGCAATGAGCGGTCAAGCCCTGATGCAGCGGGTGTTACAGGTGATGCTACCGCCAGTGATTTTGATTTTGTTGGTGTTGGGGAGCATCTTTTTTGGTATCGCCACGCCGACGGAAGCGGGGGCGGTGGGTGCTTTGGGAGCCGTAGTTTTGGCAGCGGCTAACCGCCAACTGAGCTGGGAGTCTCTGCAAAAAACCGGTGATGTCACTTTGCGAACTTCGGCAATGGTGATGTTTATTTTGATTGGCTCCACGGCGTTTAGTTTGGTATTTCGCGGGTTGGAGGGGGATACATTCATGTTTGACCTTCTCGCCAACCTCCCCGGCGGCAAAACCGGTTTTCTGTTTGTCAGTATGTTAACCGTATTTATCCTCGGTTTCTTTATTGACTTTTTCGAGATTGCCTTTATTGTCGTCCCTCTATTTGTCCCCGTAGCGCAGCAATTAGGTTTGGATTTAGTTTGGTTTGGGGTGGTTTTGGGCGCCAACCTCCAAACCTCTTTCCTCACCCCCCCCTTTGGTTTTGCTCTATTTTACCTGCGCAGCGTCGCCCCCCCCGAAGTCACCACCGGGCACATTTATCGCGGGGTAATTCAGTTTATCTTGTTGCAAATGTTGGTAGTAGTGACAATTATCATTTTTCCCGGCATTATTAGTTTCTTGCCTTCACTGATGAACCCATAAACCGGGTTTCTGCCATAACCTCTGCCCCCTCATCTCAATCGGGTTCAGAAACCCGGTTTTTTATCCTCCACCGACAACCCCAAAAATTATAGCCCTTTCCCCACTACAGGAAAAGAGCTATCAGATCAGATTCCTAATCAGCTAAAATTAGATCGCGGCGAAGAATTCTTTGGACTTCACGGGGTCAGGAATCATGGTTTTCTCCCCGGGCTTCCAGCCAGCGGGGCAAACCTCATCGGGGTGAGATTGGACGTACTGCAGAGCTTGCAGGGTGCGCAGAGTCTCATCCACGCTGCGACCAAAGGCCAAGTTATTCACAGTGGAGTGCTGGATGACGCCATCTTTGTCGATGATGAACAGACCGCGCAGAGCGATACCAGCTTCGGGGTCTAGGACATTATAGGCGCTGCTGATTTCTTTTTTGATATCAGAGACGAGGGGGTAGTTGAGGTCCCCGAGACCGCCAGACTTGCGATCGGTCTGAATCCAAGCCAAGTGAGAAAACTCGCTATCCACAGAAACGCCTAGGACTTCAGTGCCCAGATTTTTGAATTCCGCATAGCGATCGCTAAACGCGATAATTTCCGTCGGGCACACAAAAGTGAAGTCCAGGGGATAGAAGAACAGCACTACATACTTACCGCGATAGTCCGACAGCTTAATCGTCTTAAACTCTTGGTCAACCACAGCCGTGGCGGTGAAGTCGGGGGCCGCTTGCCCCACCCGCAGACATCCTTCTTGATGAGCCATTACCAGAATACTCCTTACTGATACTCCTTACCGTTCCCGTCCCCTTGTCCCGAAACGCCTGCGGTACTGAAACCGCCGCTCCGGGTTCGGATTGATTAAGAACTGTTACAACTATATCATAATCATAACGATTTTGGATAAGCAGATTTACCTGTTAGGGAGGAAAACCGCAATTGCCCCAGGGAAACCGGTTTGCCTCCCCAACGTCAATCACACCAGGGGCAGAAACAAAAAAAATTCTCACCCAAGCCCAAGGGAGCCGCAAGATGAAAGCCACAACTCGCCCGCTAGTTGCACTGATTGCCCTATTAATGACTGTCGCCATTCACCCCACCGCCAACAGCCAACAGCCAAGAATTCAACTGGCGTCTGGGGTGCAGCCAGATCCGCTGTTAATGCAGGGCAAGTCCGCCGGGGGTCCTGATGCAGGTTGCGGCTATATGCCTACAGCGGCGGCTCAGGTAGTAGAAATCGCTAGTCAGATTCCCTATTTACGGTTTACCGCCTCCAGCGATCGCGGCGAAGCCACCCTGCTGATTGAAGGCCCCACAGGGAGATTTTGTGCTTTTGCCGACAGCTACACCGGGGAAAACCCAGAAATCTCAGGAATGTGGGCGGCGGGCACTTACTCAATTTTTATCGGCAACCGCCAACCCGGAGAACACACCTATAACCTATCCATTTCCGCCCAACCGCAATAGGATATGACCGCTCACCCAGACTCAATCCCCCGAAGAGATTTGAGAAACCGACACATCCACAGCTTCCACATCAATAGTTCCCGGCGGCGTCACGCGATGGACGCTGCCGTTATCTATTTGGAGGGGTGATTGGCAGTTGGGGCAAAAAAACTGGGTATTGTTAAAACCTGTCACCTCCGTGGCGCAAACGGGACAAGGACCGGTAATCAAATTCCGATTCACCCACCAGCGCAAAATCAGAAAAGCCACTATGGGGGCAATCAGAATCAACCCGATTAAAATTAAAATCGAATTCACCAACCATCCTAAACCCACAGACGCCAGCAACCCCAGGAAAAGCACGGGCCAAAGCCAGGATGTGAGGTTTGATAGGTCAACGGAAAAGCTCGAGTTACCTCGGTTCACAGTTATCTCCTTGGGGGTAATCGGCAATAAACTGCTTACATAATTCGGAATGAATCCCCCCAACCCCCTAGAAAAAGGAGGCGTTTTGCAATTATGCAACAGTTCCAATACTTATATCCTAGCCCCTAACATCGAGGAGTTGCTCAAGGCGAGCCGTGAAGGCGGCGATGCCAAAATTGGCCAAGGTCATTTCTCGCAACCATTTGCCATCGCAGCGGCGATCGCTTCCCTGCAAGATTTCTATACAGGCGGCGGCCACCGCTTCGGGGTTGCGGTGTGGCACTTGCCACCCCAGTTTACCATCTTGTAAAGGCTCGGCGGAACCATCTGCGTCACCGGCCAAAACCGGGACACCACAAGCCATCGCCTCCAGATAGACAATCCCGAATCCTTCTTGAGACGGCATAATGTAGGCATCGGCGAGGTGGAAGTGAGCCGGGAGGTCTGGGGTCGGGACAAAGCCAGCAAACACCACCCGATCGACCATCCCCTCTGCTGCCGCCAATGCCTGCAAGCGGGGTTGGTCATCACCCCGACCGATGACTAAATACTTGACATTAGGGAAAGACTGTGCTATAATAGAAATAGCCCGGATTGTCACATCGACGCCTTTATAAATATCGCCAGACCAAAGACGCGCTACAGTCATTAACACTTTGGCATCAGCGAGTCCGTAGCGTTGGAGCAACTCCGGTGATTTCTCCCCCGGTTGGAAGGTGTCGCCGTCAACCGCACAGGGGAGAATTTGGAACTTTTGCGGGTCGAGGCGGTTGCTGACGCAGGCGCGATCGCGGCTGTAGCGGCTAATCGTCCAGATTTGCGCCGCTTGCCGCAAAGCCTTTTGATATGGACGAGGCAGCGGCTCCCATACCTCCTTGCCATAAGTGAGAACTATATAAGTGATGCCAAAGGGGTAGCACAATAGCCGCACCAAAGGAGCCAGATTGATGTGACCGCAGAACACCCGCTGGGGACGATGACGCAGGAAGTACCAGAATAGGGAGAAGGTGAGGCGCAAACGTCCCAGAGCTGCCCATTGAGTTTTCAAATAAAAAAATTTAAGTGAGGGGAATAGCGCCAAGTGATTCTCACATTCCGGGCCATCCCGGAGGAGGAACACATCAGCCCCGCGAGTCTTCCCCGCCGCCACTGTGGAGACATAAGCCTGGAGGATATCCCGGACGTAGGATTGAATACCGCCTTCTAGGGAAAAAATTTCCAAAAAAATGAAGGTATCGCGTTTCAATCCAGCCACAAATTTACCTCCTTAATTGTAATTGCCATAATCGTGAGTTTTTATCTGTAGGGTTTTTTGAAGAATTGCCCCGACCATGAATTGCCCGAACCAAATGGATGTGGAGTTAATGAATGGGCAAAAATAAAGTGACGCCAGAGGGAAACTCTGAGTGATACTAAAACCATTCAGAGATACCCACCGGCGTCAAATTGAGGAAAATTGCAGGATTTAGAACAGACCGAGAGTCAGGGATTTATCGATCGGGAAAATCGCCCCAATACCCAGCCAGAGGGTGACGAGAGTACCGAACAAGAAAACCGTAGTAGCCAGAGGACGACGGAAGGGGTTTTGAAACTTGTTCACACCTTCGATGAAAGGCACAAGAATCAAGCCCGCCGGAATCGCCGCCATCGCCGCAATCCCCAGAAGTTTATTGGGGACGACCCGCAGAATTTGGAACACGGGCCAGAGATACCATTCAGGGAGAATTTCCAGAGGCGTGGCGAAGGGGTTAGCGGGTTCGCCCACCATTGCGGGGTCAAGAATTGCCAGACCCACACAAAGAGCGATCGTGGCGAGAATCACCACGGGGAAAACGTAGAGCAAGTCATTAGGCCAAGCGGGTTCACCATAGTAGTTGTGCCCCATGCCCTTGGCCAGCTTAGCACGAAGGACTGGATCGCTCAGATCCGGCTTTTTTTGGGTTGACATAGTTGTAAGTCCTCTTGTGTATGAATTAGGGAGATAAAATCTGCACTGACCACAAGGATACAGGCAGATTTAAGAGGCAAAAGTTGCTGATGAACGATTTACAAGGGACCAGAAATGCCTTGCTTGCGAATCATCAGGAAGTGCAGGAGCATAAATACTGCCAGCAGCCAAGGGAGTACGAAGGTGTGCAAGCTGTAGTAGCGAGTGAGGGTGCCTTGACCGACGCTAGTACCACCCCGGAGGAGTTCAACAATGGTGGAACCGACCACGGGAATAGCTTCGGGGACGCCAGAGACGATTTTAACCGCCCAGTAACCAATTTGGTCCCAAGGCAGAGAGTAGCCGGTAACGCCGAAAGATACGGTGATGACGGCCATAATCACGCCGGTGACCCAGGTCAGCTCGCGGGGTTTTTTGAAACCGCCGGTGAGGTAAACCCGGAAGACGTGGAGAATCATCATCAGCACCATCATGCTGGCAGACCACCGGTGAATAGAGCGGATCAGCCAGCCGAAGTTAACATCGGTCATAATGTACTGAACCGAGGTAAAGGCTTCGGCGACGGTGGGCCGATAGTAGAAAGTCATGGCGAATCCAGTGGCGAACTGGATTAAGAAGCAAACGAGGGTGATCCCGCCCAGACAGTAAAAGATGTTGACGTGGGGAGGGACGTATTTGGTGGTGATGTCGTCAGCGATCGCCTGAACTTCTAGGCGCTCATCGAACCACTGGTAAACTTTCGAGTTGGTGACTTCCTTGGAAAACATGCCGCAAGCCCGCGAGATATGTTGCTTTTCATCAAGAATGTAACATAGTTTAAACAAGGATTTCACCAAACTGCGCCCCTTTTGCTTCAGCAAAAATCGTCAGGGAAGGGGTGCCGAAGGGCGCCGAAACCTTAGTGGTGGGGAGGATGGGGCTGAGTCAAGGGGGCGGCTGGGGTGGATCCGCAGGAAAGCTGAGAGTTGCCATATTATGAGAAAACGAGTTTTTTGGCCAGTCCTGGCTCTAATGTTGCCACTGGTATTGACTTTGATTTGCTGGGTGCCACCGGCGGCGGCGTTGACGGAAAACCAGCAGTTGTTTAGCCAAGCATGGCGGATTGTCAACCGCGCCTATCTTGACGATACGTTTAATCATCAAAACTGGTGGTTACTGCGGGAAAAGTCGCTCAAGCAGCCTTTGGCGACTCGTGAGGAAACTTACGCGGCGATCGAGGGGATGCTCGCTAGTTTGGATGACCCATTCACCCGGTTGTTAAAGCCGGAGCAATATCGCAGTTTGCAGGTGAACACAGCGGGGGAGCTGACGGGGATTGGCTTGCAAATTGCTTTGGATAGTGAAAGTGGCACAATTCAGGCGATCGCTCCCATTGAGGGTTCCCCGGCTTTTGATGCTGGGTTACAGCCTGGGGATTTAATCTGGGAAATCGATGGCGTGTCAACGGTGGGGTTGACATTAGACGAGGCGGCGGCTCGGATGCGCGGACCGGTGGGGACGGTGGTGGTCCTGACGGTGCAACGGGTGGACAGCGAAATCAGAGAAACAATCGAGCTGGTGCGATCGCGCATTGCCCTCAACCCGGTGGTGACATCTCTAGAAGTCAGTCAAACCGGCGTTCCCGTGGGCTACATTCGCCTCGGTCAGTTTAATGGTAATGCCACAGCGGAGGTAGCTGCTGCCATTAACAAGTTGGAAGAGCTTCAGGCACAGGCATATATCCTGGACTTACGCAATAATCCCGGCGGACTGTTGCAGGCGGGGATTGAGATTGCCCGTTTGTGGTTAGATTCTGGGACGATCGTTTACACTGTCAACCGCCAGGGCACCTTGGGCAGTTTTGAAGCCACCGGGGAGGCTCTCACCGATGACCCCTTAGTGGTGTTGATTGACCGAGGGACAGCCAGTGCCAGCGAAATCCTGGCTGGGGCGTTGCAAGATAACCAAAGGGCAGTGCTGCTGGGGGAAAGGAGCTTTGGAAAAGGGTTAATCCAGTCACTGTTTGACCTAGCTGATGGTTCCGGTTTGGCGGTGACAGTGGCGAAGTATGAAACCCCCAATCATCGGGATATTAACAAGCTGGGAATTATGCCCGATCGGGTGGTGTCGAGAGGCGACCTGGTGCCCACCCAACTGGCCAGCTCCGCTGACCCCCAATATCAAGCGGCCATAGATTTCCTCTCCACAGAAGCAGTTTTAGCTCATGCTAGCTAGAGTTTAGATGATTGGCGGCATCAGCTTTGGGGCAGGCGCATACCTTGCCCCCGCCGCCATTGGGGTGAGTTTCTTCTCTCCCGAAACTGGGCAAAAATTTAACCCAATAGGCAATTTTTAATTATAGCATTTATTCGCCTTCAAAGCAAGTTTTACCGAATTTTTCTGCTCAATGGGTTTTTGCAGGCAATGGACAGGATATCTTGCCGGACGGGGAAAACGACGCCAGGAATTTATAGGAAAATAATTTTAGGTGGGAATCGTCAGTATTGGTAGTAGCCGCTTGATAAAGTGACACAAGGGGGCGGCCACTGAGATAAAAAAATCTCTAGGGTGAATAGTAGCAAACATTCAGGATGAAAAAAGATGAATGCACATATTTGTGAAGATGGTAATTTTTGCTCCATTGGCAGTGGGAGAAAGGATATGCCGGTATCCAGCAGGGAGATGGGAGTTGCTTCACCACGAGCGATGCCCAGGGTCGGGGAAGCTGGGGGAGAAATGCCGGAATTGGTGGATGGGGCGGGAAACGATACAGAGCGGGTGAAGCAGTGGCGAAGCATTGCCGCACAGAAAGCCGGTGAAGGCGATCGAGCCTACGCGATCGAGATGCTCAGCCAGTTGCTCGCCCAGTATGAGAGTGCCATTGACTACAATAATCGCGGATTGCTGTATTATTACAATGGCGAGCTAGATTTGGCCCTGGCAGATTACAACCGCGCTGTGGCATTAGCGCCTGCTTTAGCTGCCACCTACAACAATCGCGCCAACTGCTACGCCGCCAAAGGGGAACTGGTGGAAGCAATCGAGGATTACGACATGGCGATCGACCTCAACCCCTTTCATGTGCGAGCGTTGATTAACCAAGGGATTGCCTTCCGACACCTGGAAATGTACGACTTAGCCATCCAAAACTTTGACATTGCCCTGGGACTGGGACAAATGGAAGGCTATATTTACGCCCAGCGGGGGCGGACTTATCAAGCGGATGGGGATTGGAATTGCGCGATCGCTGACTACCACCGCGCCCTGGAAGCTCTCGCCCAACCGAGCCGCTCACCAGCCAAATTGATTCGCCGCTGGCAGTTTTTAGTCGAAACCTGGCTGGAGCAACTGATGAGCATGACCACGGCTTAAGACTTTGATTAAAAATTTCAGCAGCTCGCGGGGAAAGGGCACTTGGCCTTTTCCCCAGTTTTTAACGCTTAGGGAGTTGGGGCGGTGGGAGCTTTTGGTGTCTTCCACAGGATTTGCACTTGAGTGGGATCCACACGATAGCTCATCTCTTCCATCAGCTTTTTCGTTTGGTGGGGGTCGAAATTGCGGCTAAACTCAGAACGCAAGCGGTTTACCCGCACCTCGGTTTTGGCCACTTCGGCACGAATCTCGTGTAACTTTTCCTGTTGCGTCTTTTGATAGGGCATTAGCTGCAGTAACGTGGAGATGGCAGCGGCTGAGATCACAAGATTGACCGCCAGTTTGGCAGCAGTTTCTACCGCCAGCCCTTGGTAGGGGTGACGCTTTTGCAGGCGTTGGGCTGACTTCAGGGCCGATCGCCGCCTCCGGGGACTGGACTGCCCTATGGTTGGGGATGGTTGAATGGCGTTCATTAGTTTGAAATCGGGCTATTGCCATCGATGATAGCTTATTGCCTGGGATAACTGATTTGACGCCTGGTGGCAAATGGGGGCGGCGGGGGTGCCTTGCTGCTCTGCGTTCACCCACCCAGGGCGAGTGATCCAGAGGAGAAGCTACCCACCGCCGCATCCCCCGCTGTGATTAGAGAGATTTTACTTGTACAGTTCGGTGGCGAGACGGAATGCCAGGATGCCCGGAATCAGGGCGATGACCAGAGCCACGAACACTTGAGTGTCTGTTAAAGCCATAGAGGTAAACTCCTGTTTTTAGGGTTGGTAGTTTAATAATGTCTTTTATATTGTGCCTTCTGGGAAGCATTTGTTACAACTCGCAATAGAAATGGACCAGCCTAGAGGGTTTGGGTGCCACGACTAGGGGAGAATTGGGGAGGGGGCAACTCCAATGACCGCATTAAGCGCTAAGCTGAAGTTTAAGGCCATCGTCTTGGCTGCTCTCGGTTTACGGCTGTCAGTTGAGTATTGAAATTTAGTTAATGATAGAGAATTTGCGAGATTTTTACCCGGCGTTTGGGGTTGAATCGTTGTTCCTGCTGCTGATTTTGGTGGGATTGGAGGCGGTGTTGTCGGCGGATAATGCCATTGCCCTCGCCTCGATCGCCCAAGGGCTGGAGGATCCCAAGTTGCAACGCCAAGCTCTCAACTTCGGTCTGCTGGCGGCTTTCGTGCTGCGGATGTCTTTGATCCTCGCTGCCACGTGGGTGATTCAGTTTTGGCAGTTCGACTTGATTGGGGCCCTGTACTTACTGTGGCTGGTGTGGCAGTATTTTAGCGGGAAAGAGGAGAATGAAGCATCTGGGGGTGTGCCAAAGCGGAAGTTTGCCAATTTGTGGCAGGTGATTCCCGCGATCGCGATGACGGATTTAGCCTTTTCCCTGGACAGTGTGACTACGGCTGTAGCGATTTCTGACCAAACCTGGTTAATTATTACTGGGGGGGCGATCGGGATTATTGCCCTACGGTTTTTGGCAGGGTTATTCATCCGCTGGCTGGATGAATATGTGCATCTGGAAGATGCCGGGTATATCACTGTGGGTTTGGTGGGTTTGCGGCTGCTGCTGAGAGTGGTGGATTACGATTCGTTATTTCCCGAATGGGCGATGATTGCCGCGATCGCCATTTTCTTTACTTGGGGATTTTCCCAACGCACCCCAGAGGTGGCGGCTGGTGATGCTGATGAGGCAAAAAACAGCACCGACGCGGAAAATTAACCCCCCAAAAGGGCAGAAATCCAAGGCAGGGGAACTGACGCATCAGGGCGATCCTAGGACGATCGCCCTTTTGATTTTGCCCTAGCTCCAGCGCATCACTCGTATATCCAAGGCGTCACCGTGGGTTGCCAGCTTGCCAGTTCCGCATCTGTAAACCACAGTTTAATTTCCCGTTCCGCCGTCGCCACCGCATCGGAACCGTGGATGATGTTGCGTCCCACATCCACCCCAAAATCACCGCGAATCGTCCCCGGTTCAGAATTGAGGGGATTGGTGGCGCCAATTAACTTGCGAGCCGCCGCCACCACCCCTTTACCTTCCCAAACCATTGCCACTACCGGGCCAGAGGTGATGAACTGCACTAGACCAGGAAAGAAAGGTTTTTCTTTGTGTTCCGCATAATGTGCTTCCGCCAATTCCCGGCTGACTTGGAGCAGCTTCATCCCCACCAAAGTATAGCCTTTAGCTTCAAAGCGGCTCACAATCTGACCCACTAGGCCGCGCTGGACCCCATCGGGTTTGATGGCGATAAATGTCCTTTCCTCGCGTTCCACTTTTTGGGATCTCCTCTTGTCTCAAATTACACAAACATCAAATTATCTCACAAATGGGTAGAGGCGATCGTCCCTGCAAAATAATTCCTCTGTTGCCCGCTCAGTCCCTCACCCACCACACGCCATTTCCCTCTCTCTGAAGTCTCCCACCCCTAATTCCTCAATTTATTATGCTAAAATAAGTAACTAAAAAACCAATTGTCAACCCAATTACTTTGAAAACCGACACGATATTTTACCAACTATTCCAAACCTTCCCCAGCCTGCTATTTGAACTTATCGGCGAGTCCCCATCCCTGGCGAGCAACTACGCCTTCTCATCAGGAGAAATCAAAGAACTCGCTCGCCGTGTCGATGGCATATTTTTACCCATCACCGAAGACCCCAACAGCCTGATTTACTTTGTGGAGGTGCAATTTCAACCCAAACCCGACTTCTATTGGCGTCTATTTGCCGAAATCGCCATTTATCTGAATCAGTATCAACCCCCAAACGACTGGCATGCGGTGGCCATATTCGCGGCGAGAAGTTTAGACCCCGGAGTACCTGTGCAGTATCGAGGTTTCCTCGCCAGTCAGCAACTACACCAGGTATATTTAGATGAGTTAGAAGCCAATACCACCAGCACCCTAGGTGTCGGGATAGTCCGCCTGGTAGTGGCCGACCAGCCTGCCGCAATTAACCTAGCTCGGTCACTCATCACCACCACCAGAGAGTCCGTAACCGATGCAGCCACTAGGCAAAAAATTATGGAACTTCTGGAAAGGATTCTGATTTATAAGTTTACCGAATTACCGACCAAGGAGATAGAAGCGATGTTCACTTTAGAGGATTTGAAAAAAACCCGCGTTTATCAGGAAGCTAAAGCCGAAGGCGAAATCGAAGGCGAAATCAAAGGCAAAATTAAAGGGAAAATCGAAGGAAAAATCGAAGGGAAAATCGATACTATTCCGCTGCTCCTAGAGGCGGGGTTTACTGTGGAGGTCATCGCCGATCGCCTAGGGTTAGATCTAGAGTTAGTCCGCCTGGTGGCTGGTGGTCAGGCTAAAACCTAGTTGACCAAACTGGGGATATAGCCGCTGGGAATCGAGGCGATATCTCCGGGAGAGCAATTCTGCTGTAAATTTCAGGCTCCCATTAATCGATGGTAGTTGCCTGTGGTCACACGTGGCCGCTGTATAGGTAGCGGGCGGGCACTCCATAATACACGATCGCATATTGCAGGTTTCGTCCGCTTGGGCGCTGATATGTCTAGAATGGATAATCTGTAGAGAATCTGTTTCAGCCGATGAGTGTTTCTCTCGCGCAAGATGCGAACCGACAGGTCAGCGAAGCTATCGCCCTCCTGATTGACTTGGCAAACAAGGGGGAAATCGACCCCTGGGACGTTCAGGTAGTGGAAGTCATCGATAAGTATTTGAGCAGGCTGGCCCCTTCCACGGAGCCTAGTGCCACTGAGCAAGACGCTGAGAGCCTGCGCAACTGGCGGGAAATTGCCCTATCCCAATCCGGTCAGGCTTTTTTGTATGCGGCGATGCTGGTCCTCCTCAAAGCCGATAGCCTGATCCGTTCCGAATCTCCCGATGCTTCTAGCCAAGTGGAGGAAACCGAATTCCCCCCAGACGAAGAGCTAGAATTTAACCCCTCTGGTGGTGTGGTGAAGCTGGAGCGGCAGCTCCGGCGGCGGGGGGTGGCTCCCGCTAAGAAAAAACGGCGCGTCACCCTCCAAGAGCTAATCGAACAGCTCCAGCTCATGTCTGTGGCTCTATCAAATCAGCCTTCTAGAGCCACCACTGGGGGCCGCCCCTACCGCCTACCACCAGGGGGCAAATCCACTGCGAAAACGGTGGCGGCGTTGCGGGAGCTGGCGAGCCAGGACAATCTTTCTGATATCGCCGCTGCGGTAGAGCAGTTTCTGGAAGCTACTTGGAGTGGACTACCGGAAGGCAGGGACTGGCTGGAATTGGACGAACTACTCGATCGATGGCACTCAGCGAGCTGCAGTGGGCCTTCCACCAGCACTGGGGTGGGGGAGTTACCTCTACCCTATGCTGCCAAACCACCCGATGCTGTGGGGGTATTTTGGGCACTGCTGCATTTGTCGGCGCAGTCAAAAGTGGAGTTAAGCCAGGAGGAATTCTACCAAGACCTGAAAATCCGCTCCCTTCCGGCAACTGTCTCCTCTAACGTCTCGTCGATCGCCTAACAGGTAACAGATGCCTTGTGAACAATCAGCCCGGAGATGCGGGGCATTTGTCAGTAGAGCTTGGTAAAATTGGATTCGCTTAGATAGAGAGATATACGCCGATGAAAGCCATGATTCTGGCCGCAGGGAAGGGCACTCGAGTCCGTCCCATTACTTACACAATTCCCAAACCCATGATTCCCATCCTGCAAAAACCAGTGATGGAATTTTTGGTAGAACTCTTGCGCCAGCACGGGTTTGACGAAATCATGGTCAATGTCAGCCATTTGGCGAATGAAATTGAAAACTATTTCCGGGATGGCAGTCGCTTCGGCGTGCAAATTGCCTATTCTTTTGAAGGCAAAATCATCGATGGCGAGCTGGTGGGTCAGGCGCTGGGTTCTGCTGGTGGGATGCGCCGCATTCAAGACTTTTACCCCTATTTTGACGATACATTTGTGGTGTTATGCGGTGATGCCTTGATTGATTTGGACTTGACGGCTGCAGTTAAGTGGCACAAGGAAAAAGGCTCGATCGCTACTATTATTATGAAATCTGTGCCCCAGGAGGAAGTATCCAGCTATGGGGTGGTGGTGACAGATGAGGAGGGGAGAGTAATCAAGTTCCAAGAAAAACCCCCGGTAGAAGAAGCTCTCAGCACGGATATCAACACGGGGATTTACATTTTTGAGCCGGAAGTGTTGCAGTATATTCCTTCGGGGGGCGAGTACGATATTGGTTCGCAGCTATTCCCGCAACTGGTGGAAATGGGGGCGCCTTTTTATGGCATCAGGATGGATTTTGAGTGGGTGGATATTGGTAAGGTTCCCGACTACTGGCGCGCTATTAGAGGGGTGTTGCTCGGCCAAATCAAAAATGTTTCTATCCCTGGTAAGCAAGTGGGTGAGGGAATTTATACGGGTTTGAATGTGGCGGTAAATTGGGATAAGGTGGAAATTACCGGCCCGGTGTATATTGGCGGGATGACGCGCATTGAAGATGGCGCCAGAATTATTGGCCCTAGCATGATTGGTCCTAACTGCTGTATCTGCGGCGGCGCTACGGTGGAAAATAGTGTAATTTTCGAGTATTCTCGGTTGGGGCCAGATGTGCGGTTGGTGGATAAGTTGGTTTTTGGTCGCTATTGTGTGGATAAAACTGGGGCGGCGATCGATGTGGAGGCGGCGGCTCTGGATTGGTTGATTACTGATACGCGCAAAACTCCGATGGCAACCCCACCGGCGGAACGGCAGGCGATCGTTGAACTGCTAGAAAGCGACATACTCTAATTGCCCAGTGCTTGACTATCATCGTGATGTTATCGGGGGAAGCATTGGGCTAAAAGTTGATTAGGCTGAAACCTAGATTTTAGCTCCTAATGCTTCCCTCACTCCTGACACAACAGATGTGACCGGATGTGGTATTACTTATCTGCTTTGATGCAGTTAATCATCCGTAAGGTAGCGGCGGCGGCGTAGTTCCGGCGAGCGCTGGAATTGGGGAAGAAGGCGCTACCCACTTCATTCAGGGGAGAGGCGACTTTGCAGTAACCGGACATTTGCCCGATCGTCGCGGCGGCCCAGTGGCCAGAAGTATCACTAAAGCTGGTGGGGGAATTTGGCGCCGATATTTGGCTACTCATCCCCAGGCGCTGTTTAGCAAAGAGAGTGGCTTTTTGCAAAATCGCCATCAGTTCAGCGCGGGTGACTTCCTGAGTCGGACGAAAAGTCCCATCACGATAGCCGCTGATGATGCCATTGTCTCGGGCAAACTGAATTTTCGCCGCGCTCCACCGCGTGGGCACCACATCAGGATAGGGGCGGACAGATGCTTGAGAGGGAACATTGAGGTTAATCCCGGGCAGGCGGACCAGAGCTTCTACCACCATCGAGACGATTTGCTCGCGGGTGAGGGTGTTCACCGGTCCGAAGGTAGTTTCATTAACCCCAGCCACAAACCCAAGCGCTACAGCGCCTTCGATTTCGTTGCGGTAAACGTCCCCCGCAATATCGCTAAATTTCGATGATGCCGTGGGTGGGGTAGTTGGTCTGGGGGTGGGAGTGGGGGTGGGAGTGGGGGTGGAACCGGCTGCGGCCCCCAGTGCCGCGAGGGTTTGGTTGTTGGTCAGGTAAACGTGACCTAGGGTCTTCCCTTCATAGGTTCTTTTGGTAAAGCGCCAAGTGGGGTCAAGGACGATTTTGGTCGGGCCGGTGGGGATGCCAAAGGTTCTGCCTATTTCTATTTGGGGCCGGCTGGAGCTGCTGGGGTCGCCGATGAGGACAACTTCATTGCCTCGGTTGACTAAACGGAGGGTGTAAGTCAGTCCTAAGTCTTCGTCAGAAACGCGGAGGGAATAGCCGTTGCTGTCGGTACTGCGGCCACAGATACCCGTGAAGTCAAAGGTTAACAGGAGCAAATCCACATTGGTGGGATTAGAACCGCTTTCACTCCAGCAGCGTCGCTGGCTTGATTGCTGTTCTATGATCACCAGTCCATAACGGGTGGTGCCGCGAGGTATGGCAACGGCGATAAATTCGTTTTGATTGACTTCTTGCTTGCCAAAGAGGGCGGCGGCGGCGGGTTCTAACCGATGGGTCAGGGCGCCGATCGCGCTCATCGAGAAAACTGCTGCTGTCGTCAGTCCGGCAATGTTGCTTCTGAACCAATTTTTCATTTTTTGTGTCTTCCCACAATTGTCTCCCCCCAGTGGGCAATGGAGGGGCTATGATGTTCTAACATTATGGCTGCCTTCGGAAGGCATATCCTTTGGAAAATTTTATGCTGATTTTTCCGCTCGTGCTATCTACCACCGTGAAAATTTGTGAGTTTAGACTCAATTGATTGGCTGATCGCTGTTTGGTTCCGCACGGGGAGACTTGGAGACGGGGAGATGGGGAGGATGGGGGAGAGTGAAGAGTGAAGAGTGAAAATTTAACTTTTCCCTATTCACTTCCCACCCTTCCCACCCTTCCCACCCTTCCCACACTCCCCCTTGCCCCCATCTCCCCGTCTCCGATGTTGCAATAGTTAAGGAAAGACGTAGTTATGATTAACTCCTACCGGGTTATCGGTCTGACTGGGGGCATTGCTACAGGTAAAACTACGGTAGCAGAATATTTGGCGGCCAAATACAATTTGCCGGTGGGGGATGCGGATATTTATGCTCGGGAGGCGGTGGCGGTTGGTGCGGCGGGACTCGCTGCTGTGGTTTCTCGCTACGGACCAGGCATCCTCTTGGCTGATGGCAGTCTCGATCGGCCACAACTGGGTAACATCATCTTCCACAACCCCTCAGAACGTCTGTGGCTAGAGAGCATCATTCACCCCTACGTCCGCCGCCGCCTGGTGGAATTCACCGCTAGCTGTATTCACGAGGGAAAAGAGCTGATTATCCTCGCCGTTCCCCTGCTCTTTGAAGCCAAAATGACCGATTTATGCACAGAAATCTGGGTGGTTTCCTGTGGTTCAGACCCACAATTACAGAGACTCATGGCCAGAGATAAACTAACTCTTGACCAAGCCCAAGCCCGCATTCACAGCCAAATGCCTCTAGCGGAAAAAGCCGCCCAAGCCGATATTATCTTAGATAATTCTAGCACAAAAGAATACCTTTGTCAACAGATAGATGCAGCTATCAAATCTTAACTCGGTTCCGCATTACTTTCCCCCACTTCCCCCCCTAAATCCACTTTATCATACAAGTCCGCTAGGGGGATAGTAAACTCAATCTGCTGTAGGGATAATATTGCATCTAACCCATCATACTCCCGAAATAGCCACGCCTGCCCCTCGGTTTTGGTGTAATGTTCCACATGGGGTTCTGCTTGTTCGATGATGATATACTCGCTAAAACTGGGAATCGTCCGGTAAGCGACGAATTTTTTATCTTTATCATAACTGCGAGTGGATTTTGATAACACTTCGGCAATTATGAGAGGATTCATCACTGTATCATTCCGCCCTTCTTGCAATTCTATGGGCTGACGGATGACCATCACATCAGGATAGGCATAAAGCTGCTTTTCGGGAACCCAGAGGCGTTGGTCCGTGACAAACACATCATAGGGTTGGCGTTTGAGGGCAAAATTGAGAAAAGCAAACAAATTGCCGGTAATTCGGTTGTGATCCGGTGTACCACCTGTCATAAGTATAATCTCTCCGTTGCGATACTCATGGCGGTCTGGAGATGATATTTCTTGGGCTAAATATTCATCGATGGTGTAGGTTGGTTTGGTAATGGTAGCAGTCATAGTCACTCCCAAATTAGGGGTAATTTAATTATAGTGCAATTTTAGCAAAACAGGGAAAAACTGGTTTGGGGATAAATTTGGGTGGGTTAATGATACTTTCTTTTGTGCAGACGGCGCATTTCTCCTTTGGCGTTGAGGGCAATTTGCAGGGCTTCGTTGAGGCGGCGTCCTCTTTCGGTGGCTTTGTCGTTGATTTTTAGGGCGGAGAGGGCGTCGAGGTTGCTGGCGAAGAGTTCGGGGTTGCGATCGATAAATTTCCGGTTCTCCCGCAATAGCCGATCGGTGCGCAAAGCCCGGATTAAATCATCGCGGGTACGGCGCAAAGTGGCGATGATTTCTTCGCGGTTGGCGAGGCGCACTTCTGGATTGCCCGCTGCTTCCAATTGATCATTTAAATCAATCGCTTCGATTAACTCATTATACTTGTCCACATCATTCAGCAGCCCGATGAGACTGGGGGCTTGAGCAGCGTTCTTTTGCAGCCAGAAAAACCGGGTAAAAAATGCTGCTAAAGCTGAAACCACCGCCACACCTCCAAACAGTAAACCGGGCGCGGTGTTGACTAACATCATATCTACAGTGGTGCCCCGCACTTCCCAGATAGTTACGTCCCCCAGGGTGAGAAAGGCAACAAAAAAAATTGCCGCTAACCCGGATATCACTGCAGTTTGCTTAGAGATAAATTGTGACCTTTTTTCCCCATCCACTAGGTCATAAGGTCTGATGATATCATCAACTGAGAGGCCACTGAGGCGGCGCAGTTCTCCTTTGGTAATGGGCAACCCTTGTAAATCCCTTCGCACAGTTGATTACTCCTATATATGGCCGTTTTCACATTTTGGTGAGGTTTCGCTCTGCCTCTTCTTGGGCTACTGTCGCTGTAGGGGAATATGGGTAGGGTGGGCTGAAGCCCACCCTATTTATCTGGGGTATGTTATGGCACAGACAATTAGGCTAAACTGGCTATTTATGCTGAGAGATGAGGAATTATGAAACGTCGCCACATCGTCGCCACGGGAGCGATCGCCGCCGCCAGTACCGCCGCCTTGGGAGCTTGCAGCCAGCAAAACACCTCGGTAGTACAAACAGATATGCCCCAAGTGCGCTGGAAAATGGCCGCCAGTTGGCCAAAGTCCTTAGAAACCATCTTTGGGGGAGCCCAAACCGTCTGTCAGCGAGTCGCTGACATGACCGACGGCAAGTTTACCATCACCCCCTATGCCGCCGGAGAAATTGTCGGCGGTTTGGAAGTGATGGATGCCGTGCAGGCTGGATCCGTGCAGTGCGGTCATACCGCTAGCTACTACTATATCGGCAAAAACCCCGTGTTGGGGTTTGCCACTGCAGTCCCATTTGGACTGACCGCACAACAGCAAAATGCCTGGTTATATCATGGTGGCGGACTTGAGGCTATCCACAAAGTATATGCCGACTTTGGCATCATCAACTTTCCCGCTGGGAATACCGGAACCCAAATGGGTGGATGGTTCAAGCGAGAAATTAAGTCTTTGGCCGACCTTAAAGGCTTGATAATGCGCATTCCTGGTTTAGGCGGCGAGGTGATGAGCAAACTGGGGGTGAATGTGAAAGCTATTCCCGGGGGAGAAGTTTATTTGGCTTTGGAACGGGGGGCGATCGATGCCGCCGAGTGGGTCGGTCCCTATGACGATGAAAAGCTCGGTTTAAATAAAGCCGCCCCATTTTATTACTATCCTGGTTGGTGGGAACCAGGGGCAACTTTAGATATCCTCGTGAATTTAGCCGCCTGGAACAAGTTGCCAAAAATGTATCAAGCGATATTCAAAGCAGCGGCTTTTGAAGCTAATGCTAATATGCTCGCCCAATACGATGCTTTAAACCAAAAATCTCTGGCTAAACTCATCGCTGGCGGCACCAAGTTGCGCCCCTATTCTCAGGATATCATGCAGGCAGCAGAAAAAGTGGCTTTTGAGATTTACGAAGAAAACGCCAGTAAATCCCCAGGCTTCAAAGCCATTTATGAACCTTGGAAGGCATTTAGAAACGAAATTCACCAGTGGCATCAAGTTAATGAGCTGAGTTTTGCTAACTTTAGTTTTGGTGCCGCTTCTCCACCTAGTTGAGGGGAAAATCTAGCGGTTTTCAAATAAATGCACTAGATGCAAGTGCCCTCACGAAAGTAATTTCAGCAATTCTGCGTCTGATTACCAATTTGAAATCCGCTATCATCCTGGGGTTATTTATTTGTTGTCATTGCCTAATAGACTTATGCTCCTGGAAACTTCACAAAAACGCAGTTGCAGGCAGAAGAGTCAACGGGGGCTATAAGTCTAGATGATATGCTCGCCTCAACACTACCAGATTAGGATATGGTGCGCCGATTTTTCTTGGGCGTACCCTGGGCGTATAATAGCGATAAGCAAAAGGAGCGAAATTGATGTTGGTGGGGCCAGTTCTGGTAGGGATAAGCCAAATATGCTGGATACTGTTTGGGTGTATAATTGTTACAGATGTCTCAGGTGAGTAGCCTTTATGCTCGACGAAAAATGACTGGCTGTGACCAGATATCTGTTTCATCACTAAATCAAAACGGTATGACCTCCTCCTGGGGTAGTTATGGGCGGCTCGGCTCTGAACTCCCGGGAAACGATCGCTGCCGCTCCACCACACCACACCGTTGCTTATATTTTTCCAAACATTCGGGAGTAAATGATGACATTCACACCTAAAATTCTCGCCTTTGCTGGTAGCACTCGCGCTGATTCTTACAACAAAAAAATGGTCAAAATTGCGGCGGCTGGCGCTAAAGCTGCTGGCGCAGAAGTGACTTATTTAGACTTGCGAGACCTGCCTCTACCCCTGTTTGATGAAGACTTGCAGGCTCAAGAAGGATTTCCCGAAAACGCTCGGAAGCTGAAAGAGCTGATGCTGGCACATCAAGGGTTGCTCATTGCTTCTCCCGAATACAACAGCTCGATTACTGCTGTGCTGAAAAATGCTATTGATTGGGCTTCCCGTCCTTCTGAACCAGGAGAACAGATGCTCGCCTGCTTTAACGGCAAAGTTGCCACGATTATGAGTGCTTCCCCTGGGGGGATGGGGGGGATGCGCGGTTTAGTGCATCTACGCTCGATTCTGGGCAACATTAATGTGATTGCTGACGGGGTGACAACCTCGCTGAAAGCCGGGGCAGTGCGGCAGTTGGCAGTTTATGGTAAAAAAAGATGGGGTGTTTTTTTTGTCAACTAACCCCATCTGTAAAAAATGCTACCTGAATTTTATCACAGTCACCTGAAA
>DVDU01000236.1 GCA_015296065.1 Oscillatoriaceae cyanobacterium M33_DOE_052
CCCCCCTGGTCCCTCGGAGCTAGGCAATCAGGACCAAGGACAAATGACCAAGGACAAATAACCAAGGAGCAATATGCAAAAAATCACAAGGCGGGTATTTTTGGCTGGTGGCGCGGCAATGGCGGCGGTAGCTGTGGGAGAGTTGGGCAGTGGAAGGACTTCGCTGGCCCAAGGTGGTACGGTGAATTTGTATTCGGCTCGCCACTATGACACTGATAGTCAGCTATATAGCAGCTTTACTTCTAAAACCGGGATTAAGGTGAATTTGGTGCAGGGTAGCGCTGAGGAATTGCTGGAACGGATTAAAAGTGAGGGGGCGAATAGTCCGGCGGATGTTTTGATTACGGTGGATGCGGGAAACCTTTGGCGTGCGGACAGTCAGGGGTTATTCCAGCCGGTGTCTTCCCAAGTGTTGCAGGGGATTCCGGGCAATTTGCGCCATCCGCAAGGACATTGGTTTGGCTTGTCGATGCGGGCGCGGGCGATTATGTATAACAAAAATAAGGTGAATCCGGCGCAGCTATCGACTTATGAGGATTTGGCGGCGCAGAAGTGGCGGGGTAAAATTTTGATTCGCTCTTCTAGTAATGTTTATAATCAGTCCCTGGTGGCGTCTTTGATTGCGGTTCATGGGGCGCAAAAGACGGAGCAGTGGGCGCGAGCTTTGGTGGCGAATTTTGCCAGACCTCCAGAGGGGAATGATACTGCCCAAATTACGGCTTGTGCGGCGGGGATGGGAGATATCGCGATCGCCAATAGCTATTATTTGGTACGGTTGGCAAAATCGAGTAATCCGCAAGAGCGGGCGATCGCCGATCGGGTGGGGATGTTCTTTCCCAACCAGCGCGATCGAGGCACCCACGTCAATATCAGCGGCGCCGGAGTCCTCAAATACGCCCCCAACAAAGCCGGTGCTATTAAATTTATCGAACATATGGCTAGCACCCAAGCTCAGCAAATCTTTGCTAGCGGTAACAACGAATATCCCGTAGTTTCTGGCGTTCCCTTGGACTCGGTACTGCAACGTTATGGCACTTTCAAAAGTGACCCCATCAACGTCGCCTCCTTGGGTAGCAACAACTCCGAAGCTATCAAAATCATGGACCGGGTTGGCTGGAAATAATCTCCCAGACTCCCAAGCTCTATTAGGTTTGTAGTAGGGCTTTAGCCCTTCCGATCGGAAGGGCTAAAGCCTTACTACAAACCTGGTTTTTTCCCCTACTTTTCTATCGTGCCATCAGGTTTAATCGCGCCTTTAAAATCTGCACCTTTCACATTGGCACCTTCTAAATTCGCACTACCCAAGTCAGCATCATTAAACTTGGCATCAGTGAGGTTAGCGCCGGTCAAATTTGCTCCCCGCAAAAACGCACCAGCTAATTGAGCTTTACTCAAATCAGCATTACTGAGATTCGCCTGAGACAATCCCGCCCCACTGAGGTTAACACCTTTCAGCTTCGCACCAGTCAGATTGACGCTATCGAGAAAAGCGCCGCTGAGATTGGCATTTTCCAGGTTAGCGTTAGTGAGGTTAGCACCATTCAGTTTGGCATTTGTCAAGTCCGCACCTTTGAGGTTGGCACCGGTTAGGTCACAATTTAGGCATTCTTTGGTTTTTAGCCAGTCGTCATTTTTGGCCGCTGGGGCGCTGCATCCCGCCACTAGGGAAAAGATGGCGATAAATGATAATGCTTTAGCGGGGATATTCTGTCTCATTTTTGTCCTAGTCAAACACTGCATTGTTATTTTAATACCTCAATAGGCAGTAATATCAAATTTGGTTAATTTTAGCGGATAATTTTTTTTCGGTGTCGTCTGTTGGCTGGTTGCGCTCATAGACAAGTTAAGATTTGTAACTAAGTGTTGAATTTTTTTAACGGCTATGATTAGGATAGGATGCAGTAGGGTAGAACCGGAAAAGTACCTAGGCACGCTGAGCCGAAATTAAATTACAGAAAACTTGGTACTGTGAACGGGTGTAAGGAACTCTTAGGGGGTTCAAATCGGAGTCGATCGGAGTTTCAGGCACAAGATTTAATGATAAAGTTTGTTATAAAAACAAAATGTAAATAATCTAGAAAATAAACTAATGAAACCGGAATACGATTTGTCAAAAATGCAAAAAAGACCTAATCCCTTTGCTAAGCAGTTGAAAAAACAAGTCACGCTTTCCGTGGGGATTGATGTGATTGAATATTTTCAAATCATGGCTCAAGAAGAAGGAATATCTTATGAAGAGCTAATTAATCTTTATTTGCAAGATTGTGTTAGTTCTGGGCGCAAATTATCTGTTAAGTAGCATTTCTGGTCAACCAATAACCACCTCTATAGGGAAACATTCTATGGAGGTAAATCGTACTTTTACAGAGACGATGCGCCTCTGGCTGGTTGCTGGTTGCGCTGATAGACAAGTTAAGATTTGTAACTAGGTAGTTGACATTTTCAAACCCTATGATTAGGATAGGATGCAGTAGGTTGGAACCGGGAAAGTACCTAGGCACGTTGAGCCTAAGCTCTGACCCAATGGGAAAAGGGCAGCGAATCGGTGTTCACCAACCACCAGAAGGGCTATTTTCATCTTTTATTTAAGATTATGGAACCTTTATTGGCAGCTACGGTAGCACTAGGAACAATCCTCGGCACGAAAACTTTAGAGAAAACAGGCGAAAAAATTGGCGAAACATTGTTTGAAAAAACCAAGCAATTTTTAACAAATCTTAACGCAGCAAGTCCCACGACAGTAACGGCGATCGAATTGGCACCTGAGCCACCCCTAAATTATAGTCAAATCATCCCCACGATTCAAGCCGCAGCCGAAAAACGACCCGAATTAATGGCACAAATTCAAGAATTAGCCGAATTAGGGCAACAAGAACCTAAAATTATTCCTCATATCCAGACTGCGATAAATAATCTTAGTCAATCTAACCCATCGATAGTTATTAATAGTAAACTAGCTGAGAAGATTGGAAATGTAATTCAGGGAGGCAACAATACCATCAATCAGAACTTTTGACTGGAGTCGCCCGATGGGAACCGGGCAAAGTCGATTCCCGATATTAATTGGCGCGAATTCTGTCAAAACGCCTTAGCAGAAAGACAACGACTGACAAGCAATCCCCTCACTACTGGTGACGGGGTAGAGTTTACTTTTGATGATATTTATGTGCCTTTGGGACTGGTGGAAAAGGTAAAGAAAGAAAAACGCCCTGGGGAGATTTCACCAGAGGAAGGTTCGCAATTTTATCAGCCAGAAAAAGAGTATGAAGAAGTTACCCGCACTTATAAAAATGATGAGTTTTTCGCCCAAGTGCTGAAACAGGGGCAAAGTCCGAAAAGTCAAGGGCGCAGGTTAGCGGTGACGGGGGAACCGGGGGCGGGGAAAACGACACTGTTACAGAAAATAGCTCAATGGGTAGCCGCAGAGACAGAGCGGGATGTAGCAATTTGGGTGTCTTTGGCAGATTTGCAGGAGCGAACTGTTGAGAAGTACCTGCTGCAAAAGTGGCTTAAAGATGTTCTGGGGGCGGTGCGGGTAACGCCGGAAATGGAAGACGCGCTGGCGTTGCTGTTTAAGAGTGGGCGAGTGTGGCTGTTGCTGGATGGGGTGGATGAAATGGCGGCGGATGGCAACCCCCTAGGGACGGTAGCGGCTCAGATTAGCAGTTGGGTTGCTTCTGCGCGGGTGGTGGTGACTTGTCGCCAGAATGTCTGGGATGCGGGGAAAAATGCCCTGGAAGGGTTTGATGTTTATCGCAATCTGGATTTTGACTACCCGGAGGGGGTGGGGCAATTTATTCATCGCTGGTTTGCGCGTCACCCAGAGTTAGGGGAGCGGTTGCTGGCAGAATTAGCCCAAGCAGGAAAAGAGCGGATTCGGGATACAGTGAGAAATCCTCTGCGGTTGGCGCTGTTGTGTCGCGCTTGGCAAATTCGCCAGGGGGGTTTACCGGAAACCAAGGCGGGGCTATATAAGCAGTTTGAGAAGGCGCTGTATGAGTGGAAGAAGGAGAAATTTCGCACCAATTCCCAGCAGCGAAAGGATTTGAATGCAGCTTTGGGCAGGTTGGCGCTGCGGGGGATGGAGCAATCTGAGTCTCGGTTTCGGTTAAGGGAAGGTTTGGTAACGGAGGTTTTGGGAGAAACTGATGAGCCGTTGTGTCAGTTGGCGTTGCAGTTGGGTTGGTTGAATTTGGTAGGGGTGGCGGTGGAAAATCCCGATGAGCGGGTTTATGCGTTTTATCATCCGACGTTTCAGGAGTATTTTGCGGCGTTGACGGTGGATGATTGGGGTTATTTTTTGCATCATGTACCCGATAATCCGAGTTTGGGAACTTATCGGATTTTTGAGAAGCAGTGGAAAGAGGTGATTTTGCTGTGGTTTGGGCGGGAGAATGTGCAGAAGGAGAAGAAAGAGGCGTTTGTTATAAAATTGCTAGAGTTTGAGGATGGTTGTAAAGACCCAGAAGAATTTGTGGAAGAGTTAACAGAGTATTTGTATGGATTGAGAGGTTGGATAGAGTATTTTTATTGGTATCAAACATTTTTATTGACTACCTCGCTAATAACTGAATTCAAGGAATGCAGCTTGACTGATGAAGTTTTACTTAAACTTATAAAGATGAGGCTTGACAATGGTGGAATCGACGAAAATAACAAGGAATTTTCATTATGTTATAGACCTATTCAGGTCACGGCTAATGCTAGTATACAGCAAACATTCAAAGAAAGGCTTATTAAAAAATTAGTTGATATTTTGGAAGATATTGATATACATATAGAAAATTTAGATAGCCCACAGGATAGTATGGATTTAGCTATTGGGACAATAGTGAACGTAACTAATATTTTATTAGAATTAGAGCCAATCAATGAGGAAGCAATTGCAACTTTATTAAAAGTTATATCCTCGGTCAATAATGAGCCAGAAAAATTAAATAAATCTCCTGAGTTTTTAAGAAAGGCTATTAAAGTATTGGGAAAAGTTGCCCCTGAAAATTATTTAGTAATAGAATGTTTACTAAGCCTTATAAAAAACTTATTACAATTTTATAGCATTGCGTCTTCTCAAAAAGGAAATATCGATATTCTCTTTCACATTTGGGAGATCGTTGATAGTTTGGGCAATATTGCCTCTGGAAATTCTAGTGTAATTTCAGTTTTAATAGAAATTATGAAGACTGCTAATGCAAATGAAGATACTCTTCTTGAAAAAGTGGCAACCAGTCTAATTAAAATTGCTTCCAAGGATAAATTCGCTATTAGTGAGTTAAACAACATTATAAAAGATACCGAAAGTGAATTTACTTATGGCGAACGCACTTATATATTAGCTGTTTATACCTTAGCAAAAATTGATGAGCCAAAGCTCAAATATATTGACGCACTAATCACTACTTTAAAAAATACTGATTATTTAGACATGGGGAGTCTATCTGCTAATAAATTGAGCGAAGTTGTTTTTGGCATTCCAGAAGGAATCGTCAAATTACACAGACTTATGGAAAACGGGAACGAATATATACGTTGTCAGGCTGCTTATATTTTAGCAAAAATAGACTCGCAAGATAAAAGTGCCATCAGCGTTTTAATTCAAATACTTAAAAAAGCCAATTATAAACATACTCAATTTGAAGCGATTTTCGCCCTTAATAAAACTACTTCCAATAACCCTGTTGTTCTTACAGCAATTATGGAACTCTTAAAAGATATTAACAATGGAAATATACCTATTGAGGAAGATATAGATTTAGATATTTTTACTCAAGCGATGTGGATTTTAGAGAAATTTACCCCAGGTAATGAACAGGCGATTTTAGCATTGACAGGAGTTATCAAAAAATGTATAAAAGATAACAATGGAAATTTTTACATATTGGAAATGCTAAAATTGTCTATCTCTGCACTGGGAGAAATAGCTTCTAACAATTCAGAAGCGAAGGCATTATTAATTCAAGTTTTGAATCATTTTAACGAGAGATTTATAGTAAAATCTGAAGATTTTGATAATAGTTGGGATATTTCTTTTTGGACAGCACTTAGTTTGTGGACAATTGAACCAAATAATAAAATAGCTATTACAGAGATTATTGATTTTTTTGAAGACAACAATTATGAGCGCCATGAATATTTTCTATATTTCTGGCGAAACTTGAAACACAATGAACAATATGCTAGTTTAGTAGCCCACTTCAAAAATCATCTGACTAAAAAGACTAGGGACAAAGATCCTGATCTCTACTACTATTACTATACTCTCATCTGGCACTGTGCCCAAAATATGCCTTACCCAGATTTTTACGAAGCATGGCACAGTCAACCTACTATTACCCTTCATCCAGAAGCACCCGATAATATCCCAGTTGGCAACACTCTTTTAACTCAATCTCTGGAAACCCAAATTAATGATATCCTCTCCCAACTCCAACCCACTCCCCAAACTTACCCCATAGCTATCAACATTCAATCCCTAGCCGATGAAACAGACACCGGCGCTATTTGTCAAGAACTTTGCACCCTAATTTACTCCCTCGCACTCCCCGATACAGACATCCCCACTGTCAGCAACTTTGCCCAACTCAAACAACAGATTATCAACGTAAAACGCCAACTGCAAAAACGCCACCTAGCCCTAATTTTCCATGACTGTAAACCTCATCCCCCACTCCTCACCTGCTGTCGCAAAATGGCCGATGCTAACCTGGGTTTACACATCCTCTGGATAACCGATGAAACCCTGGAAGCGCCTTTGCGCGGTTTTCCCCCCAATCAGGATAATTTGTTAGGGGCGATGCAAACTTGGATTGAGGAAATATGTTAAAATTATGCCAGCCTACACATCAATATCCATATACTATGATTAAAATAATTAATGTCACGGGGTTAAAACCCGAACAAATAGAACAAATTCAATCCATTATCGAGGCGTTTAAAGCTAAAAACCAACTCGATAATTTAACAAATTCTCAAATGAGCAAAAAAATCCCATATATCATGGATACTTTAACAGAAAACCCGATTCAAGTCAATGGTTTCCTCACCCGCAAAGAGATTTATGAACGTTAATAATGATGAAAAGAGGGCGAAGCATTCCGGTATATAGGTTTGGGTTAAAAGCTGAGATTTATTGCCGGAATGCTTCGCCCCTACAATGGTCGATAAAATCTCCAAATATTTGTGTTTTTTGGTGTTTCTGGAGAGGCTGAGGGACGCTTGGGGCAATTTATTTAATCACCCGAAAAGTTAGATTAATTCTGGGCTGAGTCGATTTAGCCGTTTTCGGAACGTGATGTTGCCAAAACTTCTGCGTGTCACCACCCATAGTTAAAAAATCGCCATCACTTAAATTCAGTTCGGCTCTGATTTGATGATTATCCCTCCGTCTAAAAATAAACCGCCTGCTGTCTCCCAAACTCAGAGAACCAATTACCGCACCTTTGGCTAGGTCTTTTTCATCATCACTATGCCACCCAATATAATCTTGACCATCTCGATATAAATTCAGCAAAACTCCATTAAACTCTGTATCAACCAAAGGCTCGATTTTGGCTTTGATTTGTAATAGGGGTTCATTCCAGGGTAAGGGTTCCATCTTAACGCCGGAATAGGTATAACCCTGAGTTCCATAGTAAGCAGTTAACCGAGGCTGAAGCACCGATTTACCAAAAATTTTAATCGGTTCCTGTTTCCAGGCTATTTGATTCAATAAATCGGTCAAAAGCTGGGTGCTTGCGGGCGGTTGAAATAGGCGAGGATAGAAAATAACCTCGGCATTTGGCATATCTAATTTTTGGCCAAGGGGATTTATGTTAGGCATAGGGATGCTCCTTTGGCGATAAACCCGGTTTTTCTGGAAATCATCAATCGGCTATATATAGCCATTCTAAATCAATCGAGAAATAAACCCTCACCCCCGCCCCCTCTCCCAAGTCGGGGAGTAAGACTCGGACAGGGGGAAGATGGGGAAGAGGGGTTCGGGGCTGATGAATGGAACGGGTCCCTAGAGATTTACAAAGGGGTTGGGGGATAGGGGGCAGTAAACCTACGCTTGTAAGCTCCCCGTCCCCCTTTTCCCCACAATTGGGGGGTCGGAGTTGGGCTTTGATACTAAGTAGCTTGACATAATTAAAGTTAATATTGCAGCAAGGGGATCCAAAATACCTGGATTCCCGCCTGCGCGGGAATGACAGTTTTTTTGGAGCATTGAGTCCAAATATGGAGATAATCCGGTTGACAGCACGCCCAATGACCGAAAAAGAAAAGCAGAGATACAGGCAATGGAGGGATAGATGAATAGTAAAGTAATTCCCCAAAGTGACTCGATTCAAGAGTTAGCTAATTTCTGGGATAGTCACGACTTAACTGATTTTGAATCTGACTTATCAGAAGTGACAGAAAAAGTGTTTCAGCGAGATGATTTAGTCCAAATTCAATTGCCAAAACAAGATTTAGAAAATATAAAAAAAATGGCCAAATCAAAAGGCATTGATTACACTGATTTAATCAGGGAATGGGTGCTAACTCAGGTGCGAA
Source organism: Oscillatoriaceae cyanobacterium M33_DOE_052 (assembly GCA_015296065.1). Taxonomy (GTDB): domain Bacteria; phylum Cyanobacteriota; class Cyanobacteriia; order Cyanobacteriales; family Laspinemataceae; genus Koinonema. The sequence goes on from DVDU01000236.1 coordinate 8,533, forward strand.
CCGCGTGAGCGGTTGCACTGGTGCAGTTGCAGTAATCATCTCTTGGGGGAAACTTTCCTGAAAAGGCGATCGCCCCTGAGCCCCCCTGAGCCCCCCTGAGCGTCCCTGAGCGCCCTTGCCTTAAGTCCCCCCTCTAATTCCATATTCGGGAATAACAGGGATAGTTGCCCTTGTCAAAACGTCGGCATATAATAAAAAGTGCCGACACTTTGACACAAACATCAAGCCGATGAGTCAATCAAAAGCCGCCCAAGTGCTAGAACTGGCGGCAAAAATCGGAGTTATCACCCCAAAAGAGCTACAGGAGCGGGGGATTCATCGAGAGTACCTGCGGCGTCTGGAAACCCAGGGGCTGCTGGTGCGCTCTGGGTGGGGACTTTACACCCTCAACGATCGCGAAATCACAGAAAACCACACCCTCGCTCAAGTCAGCAAGCGCGTGCCTCATGGTATTGTTTGTCTGTTATCCGCGCTCCGCTTTCACCAACTTACCACTCAAGCACCTTTTGAGGTTTGGCTCGCTATCGATCGCAAAGCACGTCATCCCAAAGAAAACCAGCTCCCCCTGCGGATTATCTATATGTCTGGTGAAGCAAGAACCGCAGGCGTTGAAGAATATCAGATTGAAGGAGTCCCCCTGCGGATTTACAATCTTGCCAAAACTGTGGCGGACTGCTTCAAATATCGCCACAAAATCGGTCTAGATGTAGCCATAGAAGCGCTGCAAGAATGCTGGCAATATCGCCGTTGCACGATGGATGAAATCTGGCACTACGCCAAAATCTGCCGTGTTGCTAATGTCATCCGCCCCTATCTGGAGTCCCTCACATGAACTCACCCCGGAATCTAGCAGCATCTGTGCGCCAGCGCCTGCTAAACTTAGCAAAAGAGCAAACAGAAGACTTCCAAGCCATCTTGACGCGCTACGTCCTCGAACGACTCTTGTACCGCCTGAGCCAATCTCCATATCGCGATCGCTTCATCCTCAAAGGTGCCATCCTTTTTTCGGTGTGGAGCAACCAGCCACACCGAGCCACCCGCGACATAGATTTGCTGGGTTACGGTGATAATACTATCCAAAATTTGCAGCAAATATTTCAAGATATTTGCCGCCTAGAGGTGGAAGAAGACGGCTTAGAATTCCAAGCCGAGACAGTCAAAGGAACTACTATCAAAGAAAAGCAAGAATATGGGGGCGTGCGCGTTAATTTAACTGCCATTATGGAAAAAGCCCGCATTCCAATTCAGATTGATATCGGATGCGGAGATGCAGTCACTCCCGCTCCTGTAGAAGAAGAATTACCCACTCTCCTGAAATTCCCCTGCCCCAAACTGCGAATCTATCCACGCGAAACCGTTATCGCTGAAAAATTCCACGCAATGGTAACGCTCGGTATCGCAAACAGTCGCATGAAAGATTTTTATGACATCTGGTTTTTGGCTCAAAATTTTCCCTTCTCGGGAGTTACACTTTCCCAAGCTATCAAAGCCACTTTTGACAGGCGCACAACAAAACTACCCGCTAGAATACCCCTCGCTCTGACGCTGGAATTTGCCGAAGATGCCGCAAAGTTAGCCCAGTGGCAGGCTTTTTTAAAAAAAGGAAAATTGACCGCCAATCCCCTGAATCTCAGCGAAGTTATCGCCATTATAGATAAATTTCTCATGCCGCCTAACCGGGCGCTTGTTCTAGGTGAATCTTTTAACTATATGTGGCTGCCTGGAGGTAATTGGCAATAGAGTAATTGTTTTCACCGGAATCGTAGTACATTTCTAGATAGGCTGTCATCCCACATAATAATTTGGGATGATGATGTGACAACTCTCTTGCTCTGTGTCCTCTGTGGCGCCGTAATTCCAACCATATACCATATTGCCAATTAGAGACAAAATCATCAATAGATGACAAGAGGGGCAGAAAGTGGTAAGTTGGAGGTGCCTATTGCCAGTTTCTGGTCTGGCCATAAAAAATCGCGTTAAAATTGGTAACAAATTGGTTGACATTTTCAACCGGTATGATATCATAATATTTATGGGTTTATCCGCCCGCGTATTTAGGAGGATAAAAATGTCTAATTCTGTTGAATTTACAGCAAAAATTAAACAAGGTCTCATTGAGATACCAGAAGAATATCAACAAGAGTTAAACCCAGAAGAAGAAATAACAGTAATTCTTATAAAACATCAAAAGAGAATTTCTCAAACAGGAATAATTGCCGAATTAACTGATAATCCGATTTCAGTTCCTGGCTGGCGTAATAAATTAACTAGAGATGATATTTACCAACTATAGTCATGGCACCTTCTATTTGTTTTGGTGATTCTAATTTATGGTTGTCTCTTCCTCTGTGTCCTCCGTGGCGCCGTGATTCCAACCCTATACCATATTGCCAATTAGAGACAAAATCATCAACAGATGACAAGAGGGGCAGAAAGTGGTAAGTTGGAGGTTTGGAAACCATTAAGCAACAGGCAGCATGAACGCAGCAGACGACAAAACCGTAGTCAGGGAGTATTTTAATGCCACAGGGTTCGATCGCTGGCGGCGGATCTACGGCGAAGGCGAAGTCAACAAAGTGCAGCTAGACATCCGTCAGGGACACCAGCAGACGATCGATACCGTCATTGGGTGGCTAAAAGCAGATGGCAACTTACGAGGTTTGTCAGTTTGCGATGCCGGTTGCGGCGTCGGCAGTTTGAGCATTCCCCTCGCCGAAGCAGGCGCCATAGTTTACGGCAGCGATATCTCAGAAAAAATGGTACAGGAAGCATACCAAAAATCTGGGCCGATTTTCAGCAAAATCAACAACATCACCTTTGTCGCCCAAGACTTAGAATCCCTATCTGGGCGCTACCACACAGTAATTTGCCTAGATGTGCTAATTCACTATCCCCAGGACAAAGCAGCAGAAATGATTGCTCACCTATGTGGGCTCGCCGAGTCCCGCCTAATTCTCAGTTTCGCGCCCAAAACCTTCGCCTTAACGCTTCTCAAGAAAATCGGGGAATTATTTCCCGGACCGAGCAAAACCACCCGCGCCTACCAACACCGAGAAGCCGATATCATCCAAATGATAGAAAGCAACGGCTTTACCATCAAACGCCAAGCCATGACTAGCACCCGCTTCTATTACTCCCGCCTGCTAGAAGCAACTCGCCGATAAGGTGGTGGCGGCACTATCATAGTAATAAAGGCATTTGTCCCTTGTCAATGCTAACAAGAGGGCACGGCGTTATTGGTCTGTCGGTTCCATGCGAGATATTGATGATGCCGTGCCCCTACCGTCACTTGTCCCAAAGCCGCTTGGAGGATGGTTTCAGGAGGACTTAGGACAAATGACAAATGACAAAGGACAAATAATCAACCAATCAGAAATTTACCATTGATATGACCCCAATGATTTTGGGTATGGTGCCAACTGCTGCCCCTTTCCTGAGCGTCGCCGCCGTGATGGGAGGATTAGGTGTAGCCGGTGGCGCCTTCGCCGCCCACGCCCTCAAAGGGCAATTGAGCGAAAAATCCCTCGATATATTTGAAACGGGAATCCGGTATCAAATGTACCACGCGCTGGCGCTGCTGCTGGTAGCCTTGTTGCTAACTCGCACCGAGACCCCCGCCACAGCTTTAGTAGTATCTGGTTGGTCATTTATCGCTGGGGTGCTGATTTTTTCAGGGAGCTTGTACGCCTTGAGTTTCACCGATATTAAATGGTTAGGAGCCATTACTCCCTTGGGAGGAGTAGCTTTTATCATCGGCTGGATTTGTTTAGCTACGGCAGCTTGGAGTTTTAAATAACCCACAAACTGGAGTAGCTGGAGTAGATGGGCAAAAGCCCATTCCTGGATTTGACAGCAGGAACCATCATGTAGGGGCGAAGCATTCCGGTATTTTATCCGGAATCCTTCGCCCCTACACCGCAATGGTTCGCCCTTAGACATGGGCGGTGAGGCTGTTGCCCACCCTCCAATCTTGTCCCCCGACAAAGGACAAAGGACAAATGACAAATGACCTCTCACAATCGATAGGGAGTGAATGAATGAAACTTTTCATATATCGCCTATCAGAAGCAATTTTCTGGCTCTGGAATATTGCTTTTTTGGTTTCTGTATATTTAGGGATAATGCCCTATGTGGGAATCCCCCTCATCCAAGCCACATTTGAGGGATTGATTCCCCCAGAATTTTTTCTCACCCTCATGGGATTGGTGGCGGTGCCCACTTTCACAGTAATTTTAGCAGCTAAGCGGTTTAAAAAACAGCCTGGGCAGCTAATTCGCCTATTTTATGGGGTAGAGGCACCGCTATTTATGCTGTGTGTGCTGCGCCTGTTCGTGCTACGAGAACTGACCCCAGCTAGCACCCTAATTATTGGGAGTGTATTCCTCTGTATCGCCGCTTTCGGAGTAGATTTAGTGTGGGGTTTTGCCGGAGAAAAGCGGCGGTTAGCGGTGGTGCAATTGCTTTGTCACAGCTTGATGATGGTGATGGGGTTATATGCGGGAATGGTGTTATTATTTTATGCTATCCCGGCGGCCACAGTTTTTTTGAAAGGATTTTTCAGTTTTCAGTGGCTGTGGTCATTGTGGCAGATGTTTACCGACTCGCCTGCATTGCTGTTTTCCTGGCTGCCGGTCTTTTTGGTGTTGTTGGCTTTGAGTGGTACGATATTTTTGATGATGCCAGTGGCGGTGGCGGGGTTGTATGTGCAGGCGGGCGATCGCCTGTGGCACCAATTCGCCCAAATCTACGGACGCCAAAAAACCTGGCTAGCCTCCCTCCCCACAGTCACAGCCAGTTTATTAATCTTCATCGCCTGCCAACAACAACCCCAAATCAACGCCTTTCAACTCCTAGCCAATCCCCCCCAAACCGATGCAGCACGCCAGGAACTGCTCGCCAAATCCGATACCATTAGAGACGGATTAGTAAATGCCTACCTATACCCCTATCGGTATCTAAATAACTGGCAAGATATCAAACATATCCGCCAAATTTATCGCCAAACCTTTGACATCAGCCAAGAAACAGCCCAAATAGTTCAAAATACTTACAATCAACTGATGTCCCCATTTTTGTATCAGGGGCAAAGCGCCGATATAGACCAAGCCGAAAAACTCTATGCCGATTTTTTTGACCAACCCCTGCAAAAAGCCGAAAGCGCCGCCATTAAAAAAGCCCTGCAATCCACATTTAACCAGGATGAGGTCAAAGCTGGCTTGATTGATGTTAACCAGGAAAAAGTGCGGCTGACCCAGCAAAACATCACCATAGAAGATAGAGGAGATTGGGCAGATATCGAACTTTACGAAGTTTACGAAAATCAAACCACAGAACCCCTAGAGATATTTTACTCTTTTTCCCTGCCAGAAAGCGCCGTAATTACCGGGATGTGGCTAGGAGAAAGCGAAAATCGATCCCAAAGGTTTCCCTTTCAAATATCCCCTCGCGGTGCAGCGCAACAAGTATATAACGACCAAGTGCGCCGGGAGCGACCCATAGACCCCGCCTTATTAGAACAAGTCGGACCACGCCACTATCGACTAAGAGTATTTCCCATTCCCCCCCGCCAAACAGTAACGCGGGGAGCAGCGCAACCAAAACAACATTTGTGGCTTACCTACAAAGTGATGCGCCAAGAAAAAGGCTGGCCATTGCCAGATTTAGGGGAAAAACGCAATGTTTACTGGACAAATAAAACCACCCTAGTGTATAATGGACAGACAATAAAACGCCCAGATAAAGATGCCTGGTGGCCAGAATACGTCCCAGCGGCGGGGGCAGCAACTCCTACATTACACCGGGTTGATTTACCAGGAAGATACCGCATTACCGCCAAACCTCTAGACGCTACTAACTACTCTTTACCCCGGAACCAGCGGTTTGCATTCATTCTGGATACTTCCCGGAGCATGAGTGCTAATCGCCCACAACTGCAAGAGGAATTTAAGTGGTTACAAGATATTTTTGTCCAGAAAAATGATGTAGATTTGTATCTGACAGCGGTGGGGGAGAAGCAACCCCAGCGTTTCGACAAAATCCGCCAATTTGAGGCGGCCAAGTTGGTATTTTATGGTAAGCTGACTTACGATGAGATGCTCCGCCAGTTTGACCAACTACGCGGCGATACAGCTTACGATGCGATTTTACTGATTACCGATGAGGGCAGTTATGAATTGTCCGCCAAGAAACCGAAACTGCCAGAGATAACCGAGCCGTTGTGGATGGTACATTTGGGAGGAATGCCCAAGGCTTATGATGATGGGACTTTGAAGGCAATTCAAGATAGCCGTGGGGGGGTAGCGCAGGCAATTCCTGAAGCTCTGCGCCGTCTGGCTACTCAGGCTGATTTGGGCAATACGGTGGTCAGCGTGGTAGATGGATATGCTTGGTTTTTGGAGGATGGAAATTTAGATGATTTGCCAGCGGAACTAGGGAGTCAGAGCGGTTTTGCACCTCTAGCGGCGCGGCAACTGATTTTGGGGTTAACGGGATATCTCAACCCCAATGATGTGGGGAATTTGGACTGGGTGCATACGATTGCGAAGCGCTTTGAAATTGTTTCGCCTTATTCCTCGGCGATCGTCCTAGTAAATGACCAGCAAAAGCAGGCACTAAAAGCCGCCGAATTGCGCGCCGACAGGTTCGAGCGAGAGGTAGAAACCGGCACCGAACAGTTGACCAACCCGCTCAATACTGTCACCTCCACCGTTCCCGAACCAGAAATGTGGTTAAGCGGTATCATCGCAGTTACCTGTTTACTCATCCTCAAACGCCGCCGCCGCGTTAAAATATAATTGAGTTTGTAACTGTAGGTTGGGTTTCGTTCCTCAACCCAACTTACAGCTTGTTCTCAAAAAATGTGGGACATTTTCCAAGTCCCTCTCCCTCTCTGGGAGAGGGATTTAGGGTGAGGGAGCTGTACTAATTTAATGTTGAACAAGCTGGACTGGTTCTGGTTATCTAGACCAGCGAGAAGATGTAAGGGCACGGCGTCATTAATATTTCTCCTTTGACCGAGATATTAATGATGCCGTGCCCCTACCGCAAATACTCCTGGCGGGATTTGAACCCGCAAAAAAACAGATTTTAAGTCTGCCGCGTATGCCAATTTCGCCACAGGAGCAAATTTTGTTTAAACTAGAGTTGATTTAGGCAAGAAGATAAATCAAATGTGTCATTGGTCATTAGTCATTTGTCCTTTGACAAGTGACAAGTGACAAGTGACAAGTGACAAATAACAAATGATATGGGCTAGTGAAAGGTGGCAACCAAACCACCTTCACCACACCCAAAGGGGAGCTATGGAACCCTGGCAGATATCCTCGCTGTTTCCCCATAGCCCCAACGGGATTTGAACCCGTTTTGCTGCATTGAAAGCGCAGTGTCCTCACCAATTAGACGATGGGGCCAGAAACTGGGGGCAATACCCCCGATAACGCTGCACTGCTGAACGAGGCTGACCGGGTTTGAACCGGCGACATTCCGCTCGACAGGCGGATGCTCTCACCAACTGAGCTACAGCCCCACAAATTCAGCAGAAGAAACCGGGTTTCTAAACGAGATATTTCTTACCTTCACGGAGATTCTCCGCCAGAAACCCGGTTTCTCGGTTGCTTTGTTTCTGTAATTAATTCAGTTATTTAGGTGCGGTTTTGGGATTTGGGGTTTGGGTGGGAGCAGGATGGCTCTCTTCCCTCGCCTTATATACATACTACACAATGTAGTATAAATTGTCAAGGGGTGTGGGGAAAATTTTTGAACTTTTTTTTGAAGCTAGCCAGTATAAAGGTTGAAACCTTTGATAAAAGGGCATTTTTTTGATGAAAAAGAAGAAAAATTGAGAAAAAAAATCCAGCAATTTTTGTAGTACGCACGGGTTCATAGGCGTGAGGACCTGACAAAAATGCTGGTGGTAGAGGGGAAAGAAAAATTGGGATTTAAAATAGGGACCCCCTGGTGAGAGGGGGACGCCCCAAAATGGTTTTATTCTCCGGCTTCTTTCAGGAGGGACGGGTTAGAAATCGAGGCTTGCCAGGATTTGAGGATGTAGAACTCCGCCCGATCGGGCAACACCGTGACGAATACACCATCAGCAGTGTGGGAGTTAGTTGCCAGCCACACACCGCGCAAGCTGACTTCCACATATTCCGCATCCGCCACGCAAACACTTAAACTATCAGAGTCGCGGCGCATTTCCTCTTCGAGCCAGTAAATCTCCGGCAAATCCGCAGGCAGCAAAAAAGATGCTGTAGTGGGTTCGGCGACGAAACTTTGGCCGAGTCGCATCGCCACCACGGCTCGCCGCGTCACCACCTGCTCGAGGGACTGCGCCAAGCGCTCCAGATTAAAGCCGGTTTCCGTATAAGTCAACTTCAGCATTGCCGGTAATCTCCATTTGCTGTGGGTGCCTCGGTCCGGTACAGGAAAATCAGCAAGATATTCTTGGTTGGGACCCCATCCCACTGCAGGCGTCCCCGCCTGCAGCTACTTTCATCCGCCACTACAGGCGGGGACGCCTGCAGCTACTTTCATCCGCCAGAACTGTTCGGCAAAAGCGACAGCGGGGTGAATGGGAGCCCGGGGGTGGGAGTGCAACAGCATCCCCGCTTCTAAGGGAGTGCGATCGCCCTTGCGGCAATTGCAAGAGCTGCAAGCCGCGACCACATTATCCCAAGTGTGAGTGCCGCCCCGGGATTTCGGCATCACATGATCCAACGTTAAATTTTTCGTAGTGCCGCAGTATTGGCACTTATGACGATCGCGCCGCAACACTTCTCGCCGGTTCACCGGCGGCACCTTCCAGATCCGCTCCGTACCAGTGATTTTCAAGCGGATATGTTCGGGAACCAGCAGCACCTGGCTGGCGGAGCGCACCTGAGAGAACACACCACCGATTTCCTCCAACTCCAATGGTTCGGCTTTACCCGTAACCAAAAGCACTACAGCGCGCTTCATATCGATCCGACCGATCGGCAAATAGTTTTGAGAAAACACCACTACCGACCTTCCCAATATCTCAGTTACGGTGGTCACGACTTGACTCCTTATAAAATAGCCCCCACTTCCGTCGGTCAGAAGCGGGGGTCAAATAATCCGAGTGCTATCGGTCTTTTTCGATGTCGGTAAGGCCGTCTGAGCCTATACCTCCCGCTTCTATTGTCGTGTTGCGGCTCTTCATCCGATAAATCATCGGCTGAGGGCAAATCATCTGGGATATTTCTGGCCGCACCTTGGCCAAACAGGGTCAAGCCGGGGATATATTTATCCCCACTATACCCACCCCAAAACAGGCACGGTGCCTCAAAAACCGCCGCAGCGTCGATGCTGAATTCGTCTGTGCCGATTTCTCCGTTGGGCTCTAGCCCTGTGGGGTTGTGGGTAAAAGGTTTTAGGTTCACTGCCATCCTCTTTTTCATGGTTTACTTTAATCCTACAAAAAACATACTACACTAATATTACAGATATGTCCACCTATTTGAGGAAAAAAGTTATGCCCGCAATTACTCGAACCCCTACCACTGACATGGAAGTAACCAGCATCCGCTTAGAGAGGTCCCTAAAAGAGCAGCTCAAAAACCTCGCAGGCAATCAAGGCTATCAAGCGCTGATTCGAGACGTACTCTGGAAATATGTGCAACACCAGTCTGGAGATTATCTACCGTCATTCTCGCGATCGGATATTCGAGCCAGCATGGAAGCCACCGCAGAGCAGGAGGAGCGGTGTGCCCTTACAGGCAAGACGATTCGACCTCATGAGCCGATGTTATTAGGCTTAACAATTACAGGAGAGATGGTGCCCTTGAGTATAGAGAGTATGGCTGGATAGGGCAAAAGCAAAGGGACTGCGGGAGAGCAGGTGTGCCCCGCAGTCCGTCAATTCCCCATCAAATTCATCTTGATTTATGCCGTCAATCGCAGCGATCGCCCTGGGGAGCAACCTCGGCGACTCCCGGTGGATCCTAGAAAACGCCTTAGAAACCCTCGCCAAAACCGAAGGCATCACCCTCTACCGCCATTCCAGTTGGTATCGTACCACCCCCATCGGTCCGCCTCAGCCCGACTATTTGAACGGTTGCGCCTTAATGCGGGTCAACATAGGCCCAGAGCAACTTCTGCAAACTCTGCTAAACATAGAACAGCAATATGGCCGCACCCGCACGCAACACTGGGGGCCGCGAACCCTAGACTTAGACCTACTTTTGTACGATAATGCGATCGTTCATACCCCCACCCTAGAACTGCCCCATCCCCGGATGCGCGATCGAGCCTTCGTCCTCGTACCCCTCGCCGAAATTGCCCCAGAATGGATCGAGCCAGTTTGTGGCCTGACGATCGCCGCCCTCTTGCAGGGGTTAGACTGTTCTGGGGTAGAGAAATATCACATTTAGGATTGGAACCATGACACTACAACTACAAGTACCCTCAATGGTCTGCTCAGGCTGTGGCGATACTGTCACCAAAGCCATCAAAAACCTTGACGCCAATGCCACCATAGCCGTAGATTTAGATTCTAAAACCGTCAGCGTTGAATCCACCGCATCCGGCGACGCTCTCAAACAGGCGATCGTTGCCACCGGTCACACCGTCTCATAGAGATTCTGTTGCCACCACCTCTGACATTTGTCACTGGTCAAAAGTCCCTAGTACCCAGTCCTTTGTCCCTTGTAAAATGACAAATGACAAATGACTTTAGACCAAGGACAAATAACAAATGACTTTGGACCAAGGACAAATGACAAATGACCTTTGAACACGAACCCCCACAACTAATCAAACATCGCTTCTCCTACTCCGGGCGCAAATTCGGTTTTGATGTCAACCATCTGCGCCTCCCCAACGGTTCCGAAGGAGAATGGGAGTGCATCCGCCATCCTGGTGGTGCCCTCTGCGTCCCCGTCACCGCCGATGGTAAACTCATCCTATTGCACCAATATCGCTTTGCCGTAGAAGGGAGGATTTTAGAATTCCCCGCCGGGACAGTAGAACACGACGAAAACCCCGCCACCACCATTGAGCGAGAAATCGAAGAAGAAACCGGCTATCGCGCCCACAAATGGCGACAACTAGGGCAATTTTTTCTCGCTCCCGGCTATTCCGACGAAATCATCTACGCTTTCCTCGCCGAAGACTTAGAAAAATTACCCGCCCCACCCGCGCAAGACGCAGACGAAGACCTGGAATTAGTCTTTATGACTCCCGCAGAATTAGAACAAACCATTTTATCTGGCGCCCCTGTTGACTCTAAATCAATTTCCAGCTTTTTCCTCGCCCGCCCCTTTTTGAATAGCTAATCATGGTTTGGTCATTGGTCATTGGTCATTGGTCATTGGTCATTGGTCATTTGGTAGGGGCACGGCATCATCAAGCCCTCCGGTTTTAAAAAAATCTTAATGACGCCGTGCCCTAGCTTTTTATTTATATAAAATATTGTTTACTTTTGTAAGTAATATCATATACGTGATACTTGTCATCAATCGCCCCACTTTCTCCACCACCGATTTCTGGTCGCCCCTGTGCTACTAAGTTTTTCATATCAAACACTTCATATCAAAGAATATAAGTTTTTTCAACTGGGCTAAATCTGGAGTGGAGCCAATTAAAAAAGGTGCCGAACAGGAGGGGAAAAATATCTCAAATCAAATCATATCCGGGAAAATACGGATGGTAGAGGCAAAAACCAGAGTCCCACAGGGTCAAGAAAACCTGATGCCCACGTTCACAGATGAGCCAAACATCAGCCATGTGAAAAAATCAACCAAAAAATATGGTAAATTTACCAAGTATAACTGCTGCTCCTAAAGGCTGATGGCTGAAAGTTTAATCCTTTTCTGGCACCGGCGCGATTTGCGCGTTTCCGACAACTTGGGACTGACAGCGGCCCGCAAAGTAACACCCAAAGTGGTGGGCTTGTTTTGCCTGGATCCGCATATTTTGCAGCGGGATGACGTAGCCCCGGCAAGAATGGCATATATGCTAGCTACCCTACAGGAATTACAGCAGCACTATGCCCGCCTAGGCAGTCAGCTACTCATACTACATCAGGAGCCCAGCCTGGGAATCCCGGCACTAGCAAAAGCTCTCGGAGCCCAGGCAGTGTATTGGAATTTGGATGTAGAGCCCTATTCCCAACAACGGGATACAGCGGTCAAGACAGCGCTCAAAACTCTGGGTGTGGAAGTAAAGACATTTTGGGACCAACTGCTGCACCCACCGGGGCTGGTGGCAACTGGCGGCGGCAAACCTTATACAGTTTACACTCCCTTCTGGAAAAACTGGAGCCGGAAGCCAAAGGCGGCCCCCCTCCCAGAAATAGAACCAACCATATCTTTAACCTGGCCAGAAATGGAAATAGCCAAGGAGGTGGGGGTGATTCCTCTACCCACGGCCAAGGATTTAGGATATATCTGGGACCAACCACTGGCGATGCCACCAGGACAGAAAGCGGCGCAAGCCATGCTCGCGGAATTCTGCCAATTGCGGATTTTCGAGTATGAAGTACGGCGCAATTTCCCCGCCGATACCGCAGGTACATCGATGTTGAGTGCGGCACTCAAATTCGGGGCTGTGGGCATTCGCTCCTGCTGGGAGGCTGCAGAAATGGCCTGGGACCAATGCCGCAGTGATGAGGAGCGGTTGGGCGTGCGCACCTGGCAGCAGGAATTGGCTTGGCGGGAGTTTTATCAAAATGTGATGTATCATTTTCCCGAATTGGCCGATGGACCGTACCGGGCACAGTGGAAAGATTTTCCCTGGGATAACAACCAGGTACATTTTCAAGCCTGGTGTGAGGGACGCACCGGTTATCCGATGGTGGATGCGGCGATGCGTCAGCTCAATGATACCGGCTGGATGCACAACCGCTGTCGGATGATTGTGGCCAGTTTCCTGACGAAGGATTTGATGATTGACTGGCGCTGGGGGGAGAAATACTTTATGCAGAACTTGATTGATGGCGACTTATCGGCCAATAATGGGGGCTGGCAGTGGAGTGCTTCTTCTGGGATGGACCCGAAGCCGATTAGAATGTTTAATCCTGCCGCCCAAGCGAAGAAATTCGACCCGGAAGCGGAATATATCCGCCGCTGGCTGCCGGAATTGGGTGATGTGGATGAAGAGTATTTGGTGACGGGAAAAATCCCCGAGGCGCTGTGCTATGACTGTGGCTACCCTCTGCCCATTGTGGATCGGAACAAGCAGCAGCGCCGGTTTAAGGAGCTTTATCAGCAGCAAAAAGCGAAAGGCTTAGCTGACTCTCCGTTCACGCTCACTGATGATGAGTAAGTTTGACCAATGACCAATGACTAATGACAAAGGACTAGAATTGTGAAAGTTTTAGTTGTAGGTAATGGGGGCAGGGAGCATGCCCTCGCTTGGAAATTACTAAATTCTCCTCAAGTGGAGCAGGTTTTCTGCGCTCCAGGCAATGCGGGGACGGCGACAATGGCGGGCTGCCAAAACGTGCCTCTGGCAGTGGATGATTTTGCGGGGATTAGGGATTTTGCCCGGGCAAATGCGATCGAACTCGTGGCAGTGGGACCGGAATTGCCCCTATCTCTAGGCATCGCCGACTACTTGCGGGCTAACAATATTATGGTGTTTGGACCGAACCAAGCCGGGGCACAGTTGGAAGCCAGTAAGTCTTGGGCTAAGGCTTTTATGGCGGAAGCTGGCATCCCCACGGCAGCATCGGCAACTTTTACCAAGTTGGAAGCGGCACAGGCCAAGGCTTATGTGCAGCAGCAAAAGGCGCCGGTAGTGGTGAAGGCGGATGGACTGGCGGCGGGTAAAGGGGTTTGTGTGGCGATGACGGAGGCGGAGGCGATCGAGGCGATCGAATCCTCTTTCTCCGGTCAGTTTGGCGCCGCAGGCAATATCGTGGTGATTGAAGAATTCCTCACCGGGCAAGAAGCCTCCATCCTGGCTCTCACCGATGGCGAAGTCATTGCCCCCCTCCTCCCCGCTCAAGACCATAAAGCCGTTGGCGAAGGGGATACCGGCCCCAACACCGGCGGGATGGGAGCCTACGCCCCCACCCCCGTCATCACCCCAGCACTGATGACCCGGGTAGAAACAGAAATCTTACAACCCACCCTCGCCACCCTGCGCCGTCGAGGCATTGACTACACCGGTGTCATCTACGCAGGCTTAATGATTTCCCCCACCGGCGAAATCAAAGTCTTAGAATTTAACTGCCGCTTTGGCGACCCGGAAACCCAAGCCATCCTCCCCCTCCTGGAAACTCCCCTGGAAGAATTGATGGTAGCCTGCTGCTCGAAATCCCTCGCCCAACTCCTGCCCATTCGTTTTGCCCCAGGTGCAGCCGCCTGCGTCGTCATGGCCGCTGGCGGTTATCCCGGCGACTATGAAAAAGGTAAAATTATTACCGGGCTAGAAGCGGCTAACGCCACAGGTGCCCAAGTATTTCACGCAGGCACCCAACTCCAGGGAGAAAATCCCGTCACCGCTGGCGGTCGGGTGTTGGGCGTCACCGCCACGGGGGAAACATTCGCCGAAGCTCTCCGCCGTGCCTACGCTGCAGTTGATTGCATTCACTTTGATGGCGCTTACTACCGCCGCGATATCGGTTATCGAGTTAAATCCTAGGGACCAAGGGGGAGAGGGGGAGACCAGGAGACGGGGGGACCAGGAGACGGGGAGACGGGGGGACGGTTATCGAGTCACAACTTAGGGACCAAATCCCGTGGTAATGTGACAAAATATGAAGTGATGCCTTTTGGGCTAAAGCCCAACTACGGACTAGGGCTGAAGCCCAACTACGAACCTTTGGGCTAAAGCCCAACTACAAACTAGGGGTAGGATTGAACCTTGGTGGCACTACTCAAAAAACTGGGAGAAATAATTACCCGCTGGTGGTCGGAGTTTACCCTCCAAACCAAGCTGATGGCCGCTGCCACCCTGGTGGTTTCTTTGCTGATGAGCGGTCTCACCTTCTGGGCCGTGAATAGTATTCAAGAAGATGCCCGTCTCAACGATACCCGCTTTGGGCGAGACTTGGGTCTGCTCCTGGCGGCAAATGTGGCGCCTCTGGTGGCGGAAAATAATCAAACGGAAGTAGCCCGCTTTTCCCATCGGTTTTACAGCAGCACTACGAGCATTCGCTATATGCTCTATGCAGATACCGAGGGCAAAATTTTCCTGGGGATCCCGTTTTCTGAATCGGAGGTGCAAAATTCGCTGATGCTGCAGCGGCGAATTAACTTACCGGAGGGTTTCGCCAGCAACTGCGAAGGGGAACCGATGGTGCGACAGCACCAAACTCCTGATGGGGAAGTTACGGATGTGTTTGTACCCCTGTCTCACGAGGGTGAGTATTTGGGGGTTTTGGCCATTGGCATCAACCCTAACCCCACAATGGTGCCTTCCTCTCACTTGACCCGGGATGTGACGATCGCCGTGTTTGTGTCGATTTGGGTGATGGTGATTTTGGGCGCTGTATTTAATGCTTTGACCATTACCAAGCCGATTAAAGAACTCCTGGTGGGGGTGAAAAATATCGCGGCGGGGAATTTCAAGCAGCGAATTAACCTCCCCTTTGGTGGCGAACTCGGTGAGCTGATTCATAGCTTCAATGAGATGGCAGAACGCCTGGAAAGGTATGAGGAGCAAAATATTGAGGAGCTGATGTCGGAAAAAGCCAAGCTGGAAACTTTGGTTTCGACGATCGCCGATGGTGCAGTCCTCATCGCCACCGACTTACAAGCAATGTTAGTCAATTCCACTGCTCGGAGGATTTTTGCTTGGGAAGGCAAAAAAGTTGTGGGGGAAAACGTCCTTCATCATTTGCCCAACCCTGTAACGGTGGAGCTTACCCGTCCCTTGTATGAAATTGCTGCTGGCGAGCGGGAAGGTGGGGAGTTTCGCATCACCTTAAACGAACCCAACCGCCGCACCGTGCGCATTCTTTTAAGCACTGTGGTGCTGCATAAAGCCTGGGGAGACGAACCGCTGTGCCATAGTTGTACTTATCATTTGGATAATACCTGTACAGTTCCCGAACGTCCGATGATTAAAGAATGCACTCTTTACCAAGATTATTATAAGTGCAATATTGGTCCCCATCGGGATAGTGTCAAAGGGATTGCCATGACGGTGCAGGATATCACTCGCGAGGCGGAACTGAACGAGGCGAAAAGTCAGTTTATCAGTAATGTTTCTCACGAGCTGCGAACGCCCCTGTTTAATATTAAGTCGTTTATTGAAACTCTCTATGAGTATGGGGAGGAGCTGAGTCTAGAGGAGCGTCAGGAGTTTTTGGAAACTGCTAATCGGGAGACCGATCGGCTGACTCGCTTGGTTAATGATGTGCTGGACCTGTCCCGTCTGGAGTCCGATCGGGTTTATCCGGTAGATGCGGTAGATATCGCTCAAACCGTAGAACAAACCTTGCGCACCTACCAACTCAACGCCAAGGACAAGGGTATAGAACTTTGTCAAGAAATCGAACCCGACTTGCCCCCCTTGCTCGGTCATTACGATTTACTGCTGCAAGTATTTGCCAATTTAGTCGGTAATGCCCTCAAGTTCACTGAATCGGGAGGGAAAGTGGTGATTCGCGCTTACAAGCTAAATGATACCATAACTGGTACGGTGGGCAGTGCCCACCCTACAAGCTCAGACCAACCTCAGTTAGTGAGAATTGAGATATCCGATACTGGTATCGGTATCGACCCAGAAGACCAAGAGGCGATTTTTGACCGATTCTTCCGGGTAGAAAACCGTGTGCATACCCTAGAAGGGACGGGTTTAGGGCTGTCGATCGTGAAAAATATTCTGAACAAGCATAACACCAAAATTGACTTAGTTAGCGAAGTGGGTGTAGGCACTACTTTCTGGTTTGATTTGGCGGTGTTTGTGCCAGAAAAGCTGCCCACCTTAACCCCAGAAACTTTAGAAACTTTCGCCCTTGAAAATGTAGCAGTACCTAACTTTCACTAGGTGGAAAATCAAAACTATTCTTGGGCACGGTGATGCTCGGAGAAACAGCCGTTAGCCGGGACATCAAAGGACAAAGGACAAAGGACAAAAGATAAAGGATAAAGGATAAAGGATAAAAAGTATGGATAACAAT
Organism: Oscillatoriaceae cyanobacterium M33_DOE_052; assembly: GCA_015296065.1. Lineage (GTDB taxonomy): Bacteria > Cyanobacteriota > Cyanobacteriia > Cyanobacteriales > Laspinemataceae > Koinonema. The sequence continues at coordinate 25,622 of DVDU01000236.1, forward strand.
AATCTGATGAGGCAACTTTTACTCATCGGCATTGGCACTACCTCTCTGATGGCGGATAAACTCCGCGAGGTGACGGAGCAGTGGGTCAAAGATGGCAAACTAAATTCCGACCAGGCCAAAAATTTTGTGGACGATTTGATGCAGCAGGTGAAGTCAGAACAAGGTAACGTGGAGGCGCACCTAGAAAGGCAGATCAGAAACATCATGCAGGACCTGGGGGTGCCCCGGCAAGCCGAAATGGATGAGCTGCGGGGACGCTTGGACCGCTTAGAGCGTCAGGTGAGAGATTTGGAAAACAAACTTTGGCGTTGATGTCCAAAGTCCCTGGTCATTTGTCCCTGGTCAAAGGACAAAAGACCAGGGACTTGGGACAAATGATAATTTGGGGTGGGGATTGGGCTAACATATTTTGGTTATCAGCTAAGCGCACTTAGGAGGACTGCATTTTGCGAGAAATTTTAATCAGCTTAGGGGTTATGTTGGTTTGCTGTCTGGTTTTGGTGTTCTCAGGACTGACAGACCGAGCCAGCAACGCCAGAGCGGCGGAAATTAATCCCCAACCAGGCGGAGCCGCAGTCAATTCTCCGCTAGAGCAGCCACTTGCTCAAACTCCCAAGCTGCAGAAACTCATAGACAGCGCCCAAACTTACTCCCCCGGTAGTAGCTCCAATGCTGGAGCGGAACCGGCAACCCTCATTGCTAGTGCAGAAAGTAACAACATGGATTCACAAAACGCCGACAAAGCGATCGCTACCCCCTCGGGATTGAAGTATGTAGATTTAGAGTTAGGTACTGGTGCTTCTCCCCAGAAGGGCCAGACGGTTGTGGTTCACTACACCGGCACTCTGGAGGATGGCACCAAGTTTGACAGCTCACGCGATCGGGGTCAGCCCTTCTCCTTCAAAATCGGTATCGGTCAAGTCATCAAAGGCTGGGATGAAGGCGTCGGCACCATGAAAGTTGGTGGTCGTCGCCAACTGATTATCCCCTCCGAATTAGGTTATGGTTCTCGGGGTGCTGGCGGTGTCATCCCTCCCAATTCCACCTTGATTTTTGACGTAGAATTAATCAGAATTGGCGGCTAACACTGATTGATTTTTCCAGGGCAGGTTTGTTACTTGCCCTTTTTCTATTAAAATAGCCGATATTTCTTCCAAGTTAATTTTCAGGATATGGCGGATTTCTCCCACCAGTTTATCTTCATAAACATGAAAATTTATAGCATTTAAATTTTTATATTTAAACTTTCTCCCCAAATCAACCCCCAAATCAAATTCTTTCATATGCGATTGGTGAAATTTATATATTTTGGGGTAAAACCAGCCAGAAATTAATTTAAAAACTTGCAGATGCAGCCAATTAGTTTTGATATCGTTACCCATCGTAAACCCGATGATAAAGGCTTCGGCTTCTATGGAAGTACCCAATCCTAAGATAATATGGAGGCAATCGTGATTATATAGGTCGATTTTCCCGGGTAAGGCCATAGGACTTTGGGGATTCTCTATCAATCTCACTACAAATGGAATCTCTGATGGCTTATTGCCGCCAAACTTCCGCAAAGCATCCTTAAGGCTCAGCCCGTCTGTATCAAATTTGAGGCGATATTGTTTGGTCATAAATGCACCTTGTTCAAGAAAAATTGCCAAAATTCCTCCCCACGCAGACCTGGGGGTAATCTAGTCAATCGCTGTAATGCCCCCCAGTGCAACCGCTTGGGTAGGGTAAAATCAGATGGGAGGGAATTTATTGATATTCCCCGGGGTACGGATTTACATATTTTTTGATGAATTCATCCCCCGTTATCTGCGAAAATTATGCCAAGAACATTTTTAGAACAACACCATAGATGTGGTGCTGGTAAACGTCAATTATTTTGGCATACAATTAGTTAAAAAAAATTGAAGAATTGGGAATTTGTCCGAGCAATTTAGGTGAATTTTTCGGAAAAAAGCTGGTTGAAAAATAGGGTGCATCTCACTTGGGAGACTCCCAAACTCCGAGGCTTTGGTTCTTCGGCTTCGCTCAGAAGGGACTCTTGGATGAGGGCACATTTGCCTAACTGAGATGCACCCGAAAAATAGCTGTATCTCCCTATTTTCGGAGATAAAAAGCAAGGGCACGGCAATGCCGGTCCCTCACAATAATTGGATTAAGTCTAACAACTCGCGGTAATAAATCGCGATTTTTGCCTATTTTTTAGCAAAAATAACTAATGACAAATCAGGAAAATTTTGCAGCAGCTTCGATTTCTCTCATGTCCCTTTGCCACCGCTTTAAGTAACCGCTTTTCGGCTGACATATGATGGCAGCAGTTTAACAGCCATTGGGCTCAGTCTGTGGTGGGATTTGACAAACGGGCAAACTCGTACTTTCCGTTTCTTCGTCTAATTTCAGATATCGTTAATTCAAATAACAATGAGACAAGCGAGATAACTGGCCCTCATTTTCAATTTGGCGCACAGCGGTGAGAGCGGAATAACTCACACCAGCAGTACCCTCTCCGGGATGAGTAGAGTCACCCACCAACCACAAACGGGGTATAGGAGTGCGAGTGGCAAAACCAAAAGGCCCAAACGTAGAAATCCGCTGCCCCACACCGCCGACAATACCTCGATCGCGTCCCGTATAGCGAGCAAAAGTGCGCGGCGTTCCCGCCTCACAATGAACAATATTTTCTGGACTCAAATCGAAATACATTCCCAACCGCCGCACCGCCTCCGCCGTGTAACGTTCTTTCAACTCATCATAATCATCACAATCAGTCCAAAGCGCCACATCCGTAAACGAAGAAGCCGTAATCGTCGCCATTTCCTCCGTAGCTCTCCCGTCCCCCGGATGACTTACCGACACAAACAAAGAATTATTTTCTCCCACTGGTCCATCCCAGTCATAGAGAAATTGCAAATGCGGCGGACAATTATCAGGGATAGCATCTTGTCGCACCCCCAAATAAACCACAAAAGCCCCAGAAGGAGAAACCAATTTCTCCACCCGTCGCCGATAAGAAAGAAACCGGTTTCGGTTGAGAAACCGATTTTCTAAGTCCTGGGGCTCTTTGCCAGCAAAGACTCTCCCTAAGAAACCCGGTTTCTGGGCACCATCCACCATCTTCACCAAATTTTGCACCGTGACATTAGCCACAATATGGTCAGCACTATCTAGGAAAATTTCCCCAGTTTTCTGGTTGAGAACCGTTACAGAAATGTCATTGCCTACGTGAATTGCTTTCACCGTGTGCTGCATCAACAGCTCGCCGCCGTGCTTTTCCAGCGCCTCCACCAGCCTATCTGATAACACCTGCATACTCCCTTGCAAGTGAAACAACCCCAGTGGCGCTTGAGAAACACCCAAAGCCGTAGCCGCATAAAGGAGCGCCGTCTCATCCGCTCCCACCTGAGAATATAACTTAAGCTGTAAATCCAGAAAAGTTTTTAACCGTTTATCCCCCCCGACACCGCACAGACGCAACGCATCCCCCACCGTCATCAGAGTAAAAGGCACTGTCACCAAAGTATCGGGACGTATAGCTTTAATCAGCTCCGTCACATCCCAGAGATTCCTCGGCGGTAGCACCGGGTCCCGACTTTGAAACCGCCAGCTCGCCTGAAACAGAGTAGAGAGCAACTGCCAAAAACTGTCGCTCCCGGGAAACTGCTTTTGCCTTTCAGCTCGCCACTTGTCTGGGTCGCGCCAAACATTGATCGGTTCCGTTTCCCCCGGCAAAAACACCGCACAAGCAGGGTCACAGTAGCGCGCTTCCGGTACTTCCACTCCTAATTCAGAGAAAATCCGATGATGGATGCCTCCCGGTTCCAAACCCGCCACCTGAGTTGCCCCCACATCAAAAGTAAAGCCACGCCGCCGGAAAGTGGAGGCGCATCCCCCAGGGACGATGCTGCTGTCAAACACCCGGACTTGGTAGCCTCGTTTGGCTAACAGCGCTCCCGCCGTCAGTCCGCCAATCCCCGCGCCAATTACAATCGCCCTTTGTCCCTTGTCCAATGTCATTTGTCCTTTGTCACTTGTCACTTGTCGCTTGTCCGAAGGTCATTTGGAGGAGAAACTCGGATTGGGACGGGGCAAAGAACCCCGCTTTCTGGGGAGCCAATCACCTGACGACCAATGACCAAGGACAAAATACTAAGATAGATAAAGAAATTCTAAATCAGCCAGCCTTTTATGACTTCTACGCTCCTCCCCACCCTTTCCATTCCCCGCCTGAATTTCCCCACAATTCGCCAGTTAGCCAATGGTTTGACGATCGTGGCGGAACAGATGCCAGTAGAAGCCGTGAATTTGAGTCTGTGGATTGATGTGGGCTCCGCCGTGGAAACCGACCACATCAACGGTATGGCTCACTTTCTCGAGCATATGGTATTTAAAGGAACAGAAAAACAGCTCGCGGGAGAATTTGAGCGCCAAATCGAGGAGCGTGGCGCCGTCACCAATGCCGCCACCAGTCAGGATTACACCCACTATTACATCACCACCGCCCCCAAAGATTTTGCCGATTTGGCGCCCCTGCAAATCGATGTGGTACTTAACCCCAGTATTCCCGATGACGCTTTCGAGCGGGAACGGTTGGTGGTGTTAGAAGAAATTCGGCGCTCTGAAGATAACCCCCGCCGCCGCACCTATCAAAAGTCGGTAGAAATGGCCTTTGAAGTCCTCCCCTACCGCCGCCCCATTCTCGGTCCGGCGACAGTGGTGGAAAATCTGACCCCCCAGCAGATGCGAGATTTTCACGCGCAATGGTATCAACCATCGTCAATTACCGCCGTGGCGGTGGGGAATTTGCCTGTAGAGGAGTTAATTGATATTGTCGCCGATGGCTTTTCCCGGGAAAATCATCTGGGGCTACAGTCCAAGTCCGCACCTAAAGAAAGCGTTGCCTCAGCTTTGGGCAACGAATCTGCTTTCACGGAAATTGTCCGCCACGAGTTGGTAGATGAGAGCCTGCAGCAAGCCCGGTTAGTGATGGTGTGGCGAGTACCAGGATTATTGGATATAGATGAAACCTATGCTTTGGACGTGTTGAGTGCGATTTTGGGTCGGGGTCGCACTTCTCGCCTGGTGCAGGATTTGCGGGAAACTCAGGGGCTGGTTTCCAGCATCTCTGCTAGTAATATGACTTATCGCCAGCAAGGGACTTTTTATATTTCTGCGACTCTCCCACCGGAAAATATCGATCGGGTGGAGGCGATCGTCCGCGAACACATCCGCAGTTTTCATCAGTGTTCTGTCACCGAAGCAGAAATCGCCCGCGTGCGGACGCAAGTAGCCAATCGGTTTATTTTTGGCAACGAAACCCCAAGCGATCGCGCCAACCTCTACGGCTACTATCAATCCATGCTCACAGACTTAGCCCCCGCATTGAACTATCCCGATCGTATTCAAGCCATCCACGCCAAAGATATCCAGCTCGCCGCCCAAAAATATCTCCCCGATAACGCTTACGGCGTCGTCATCGTCCGCCCCAAATAAAAAACCGGGTGACGGGGGAAACCAGTTGCCATTTCACCAAACCACTGTTATACTACAAATGTAGTATGCAGGAGGGGCATTGTGAGCAACCAACCACCTTTTCAAGCCAACCTGATACTGCCTCCCGGCACCCAGGTAGTCACCCGAGTTGCCATTCCCGGCGGCAAAAACACTGCTGGCACCATTCAAGGTGCCGTCGGTATCATTGTGGAAGCACCCATCGACAACACCCACGCCTATCGCGTGCGGTTTCCCGACGGCGGCGAAGCCTCCCTGCGACGCTCAGAAATCAGCATCCGCAAACAGTGGCAACAACCGGAAACCAATCCCCTTGAAGAATACAACCTCTATAACTACATCATCTACCGCTGCATCGTCGGTTCTCGGGCTTTCGGTTTAGACGACAACAATTCCGACACCGACAGGCGAGGTATCTACCTACCTCCCGCACAGATGCACTGGTCAATTTTTGGCGTGCCCGAGCAACTAGAGAGCCAACAAACCGAAGAATGCTACTGGGAAATCCAAAAATTTCTCACCCTCGCCCTCAAAGCCAACCCAAATGTTTTGGAATGCCTATACAGTCCCCTGATTGAAACCACCAGTCCCCTAGCCGAAGAACTCCTAGGCATCAGGCAGATATTTCTCTCCCAGTTAGTCTTCCAAACCTATAACGGTTACGTCATGTCTCAGTTTAAAAAACTAGAGCAAGACATTCGCACCAGAGGTAACATTAAATATAAGCACGCCATGCACCTGATTCGCCTGCTCATCTCTGGTATCACCATCCTGAAACAGGGATTTGTCCCGGTGCAAGTAGAAAATCACCGAGAGCAGCTTTTAGCCATCAAACACGGGGAAATGCTTTGGGAAGATATCAATAACTGGCGGTTGAGTCTGCATCGAGACTTTGACCGCGCTGTAACACAAACCAAGTTGCCAGAACGCCCAGATTATCAAACCGCCAACGCTTTTTTAATCAAAGCCAGACAGCAAATGGTTTGACTCTTGTCAAAGGACAAATGACCAATGACCAAGGACAAAGGACAAAGGACAAAGGACAAATGACCAATGACAAACCATTCCCGGCAATTCCCAATCATCCCTATCCCCTAGTGTTTGCCACCATCAGCGGCGCCCATTTGTACGGATTTCCCTCCCCAGACTCCGATTGCGATATCCGGGGAGTTCACATTTTACCCCTACCAGAAGTAGTAGGATTAAACACCCTCCGGGAAACCGTGGAAATCTCGGCAACATCACCAGATGGTTGGCGAGTAGATTTAGTGACCCACGACTTGAAAAAATTTGCTTTAATGCTGCTGAAAAAAAATGGCTATGTTTTAGAGCAACTATATTCTCCCCTGGTGATCCACACCAGTCCAGCCCATAGCGAGTTAAAGGAAATTGCCCAAACCTGCATCACCAGACATCATTCTTACCATTATCTGGGTTTTGCCCAAACTCAGTGGCAGCTTTTTGCCAAAGAAACCCCGCGCCGAGTCAAACCGCTGCTCTATATTTTCCGAGTTTTAATGACGGGAATATATTTGATGCGCACTGGACAAATCGAGTCCAATATTGTAAAATTAAACCTAGATTTTAATTTGCCTTATTTACCAGATTTAATCTCCCGTAAACAGGCAGGGCATGAGCAAGCAGTTATTAGCGCCGAAAATGATTTATCATTTTATGAGGGAGAATGGCAGCGCCTCTACCACGAATTAAAAGCGGCGAGTGCATCTAGTCAATTACCGGATAGTCCTACGGGTAAAAGTGCCCTCCATGATTTGCTGGTGCGCGTGCGGCTGGGAAAAAATTAAGGAATTGTCACTTATTACGGGCGATTCGCGAATCTTTCCTACCAAATGACAAACGACAACCGACAAATCACCCATAAATTCAAGCTAATTTTCATAAGGAGGCCAAAAATATGGCTAAACTAAACCAGATTATTGCTGTAGAAAAAGGCATCAAAAGCAAATCTTATCAGGAAATAGCCGAGGCGCAGAAAACCCTGCAAAAGTCGGCGTTATTTGGTGGTATATCCCGCACCTATCGCCCGAAGGATGAGGAAGGGGAGCAATTGCCGCCGGAATCGAAAAAAGTGGAAGTGAAGGCGGAAGATGTGCTGCGCCAAATGCGGGATATTGTGACGAAGTTGCTGGATGTAACGGCCACTAAAGATTGGACTAATTGCCGTGCCCGGGCGGACGTGGTTTTGGATGGACAGGTTTTGCTGTCCCAAGTACCGGTGACATACTTGCTGTTTTTAGAAAAACAGTTGGTGGAGGTGCAGGCATTTATCAAAAAATTGCCGGTGTTGGATGCGTCGGAAACTTGGAATTTTGACCCAACGGCTGACTGCTGGGCAACCGAACCGAGCCAGACGCTGAAGACTTTTAAAATGCCGCGCAACCACGTGAAGGCGGAGGCGACAGAACATCACCCCGCACAAGTGGAGGTGTATTATGAAGATGTGACGATCGGCTATTGGCGCACGGTGAAGTTTTCCGGTGCCTTACCAGCACGTCGGGTGAATGAGCTGTTAGCACGATTGGAGAAATTGCAGCAAGCTGTGAAGTTCGCCCGCGAGGAGGCAAATAATACCGAAGCCGAGGAGCAGCGGCTGGGCGATCGCATCTTCCAATACCTCCTGGGGTAATTGTCATTAGTCATTTGTCCTTGGTCATTTGTCCTTGGTCAAGGGACAAATGACAAATGACCAAAAAAAATTTTTCTAAACCCTTGACAGTTGCGAAATATTCGATTACTCTATAAACAGAGTACAAGCTCAGCCTAAAAATTCAAATTAAACCGTACTGATGTTAAAGTGCAGGTTCGAGTCCTGCCCCCGCCACTGTGGCGGGGTAGCCCAAGGGTAGAGGCGGCATCCCGTACAAATCAAACCTCAAATTATTACTCTAAGCTGAGCATTCACCGCTCCTCGTCTAGCAACTGTAGGGAAAAAATAGCAGCGTTGAGATTGCCGGCTCATCTCCGGCCCGGGGCTCCGAAATCTTGCTCCGGTAGCTTAATAGGTAAAGCGCAACGCTAGGAACCTAAATCCCTCCCCCAGTTTTTCGGCTGGGTACTACAACGTGATGACGAGAGCAAATGGGCGGTAACTAAAGGACCCGTAGCAAGGGCAATGCTACGGGTCTCTCACATTGAAGGGAGAGGCCAGTTAATTTTGGGGTTGAGACGGCGAGACGATGCTGGGGGAGAGAAATTGTTTTAAACTCAACAGACAGAGAGTTTGTGCCAAATTCAGAGGCAGAATAGAGACTCCCTCCAAGCGAGACTGCACCCAACCATCTCCCCAATACCACTCGTGAAAGCCATCAATACCCTGACTGAGAAGCAACCGCAGGCAGTTAGGACCAACGGTATCTACTTGGTGTTGAATTGCCAGCGGACCGGACCAGGTAGTAAAAGAGACTCCCGGACGTAGCTGCTCTGGCATCCCGGAGGAAAAACGTTGGGGCCATAACCACTGCTGGATCTGCTGCGGCTTGAGCAGACTGTTGCCAATGGCGATCGCCGGTGCATTGATTTCTATTCTCAAATGGCTATTTTGGAATGTGCCGAGCATAATCTGTCACCTTCAGCGCAGGGAGGTTAATCAACGTTAAGTAACAGTATGCGCCGATTTGAGAGCAGGTGGAGATGGTCCAAGGGCATTCCTGGGAATTCTATTAAAATAAGTAAAGTTTTTGTGTCTAAGGTGAAGGGGCATGGCGGATCAATTAATCAAAGCAACAGCAGCAGCAGGCGGTATCCGAGCCGTGGGGGTAGTGACAACCCGCTTGACAGAAGAAGCAAGAGCCCGCCATCGGCTATCGGCGGTGGCAACCGCTGCCCTAGGGCGGACCATGACATCGGGCTTGCTATTGGTGTCGAATATGAAGCGATCGCAATCCCGCGTCAACATTCGCATCCGAGGCAATGGACCCCTGGGCACCGTATTTGTTGATGCCGGTTTAGATGGCACTGTGCGCGGTTACGTAGAAAACCCTCACGTAGAAATGCCACTGAACCAGCAAGGCAAGCTGGATGTAGGCACCGCCGTCGGCAAAGACGGCTACCTGTACGTAGTTCGGGATGTGGGTTATGGCTACCCCTACTCCAGCACCGTCGAGCTAGTATCCGGCGAAGTGGGAGACGACATAGCCTATTACCTAGCCACATCAGAACAGACACCCAGCGCCTTAGTTGTGGGAGTATTTGTCAACGCCGAAGGAGTCAGTGCCGCCGGTGGTTTGCTCTTACAAGTCATGCCTAAAGCCGCCAGTGACGACACCCTGGTAGAAACCCTAGAATCCAGAGTGAGTGCCCTCACAGGATTTACCCCCCTGCTGCGATCGGGCAAAACCTTGCCAGAAATATTTGAGCAACTCCTCGGAGATATGGATTTACAAATCCTGCCAGAAACCCAACTACTGCGGTTTCACTGTCGCTGTACCCATGAGCGGATGCTGGGCGCCTTGAAATTGCTAGGACAAGCCGAACTACAAGATATGATTGAAAAAGACAATGGCGCCGAAGCCACTTGCCACTTCTGCGGCCAGATTTACACTGCCACCTCCGACCAACTTGGGGATCTAATCGTCGCCTTACAAGCCGAATCTTGACACCAGTAGAGTCCTATTTACCCTCAAGTGTCTCCGTGGCCAAGTATTTACCACAGAGGCACTTCAGCCCCAGGATGTATGTTACCCGTATCCTTAAGGTTGACGACCGGAAATCGGGGAGTGGCAAGTGTAGATTAACTCAACATTTACAAGACCCACCCCTACAGCCGCCGGAATCTTACCATCAAGGAACCTCTGGGCTCGGATTAAGGAAATGGCATACCGTGTTTTTACGGAGCCATTTGGTCTTGGCTTCCAGAAAGCAAGTGGAAATCAAATCTCAATGGAAACATTTGCGCTGTGCGGAAAGTCTGGCGCCGAATTATACTGACTAGATAAATCAAAATCAGTGCCGCCATCTCCTGTGTGACCGGGCTGAGGGTGCGATAAGGAAGACGGTTCCTCTGTGTAGGGGAGACAAAGTAACTTTTGGGTTGGCTATGATTAAAGATCGTGAACTTCCAGATTACTGGCTTACTTCGGGAGCCTCCCACTCAGGGGAACCGAACCAGATCCAAAAACTGCCACAAGTGGGTGGGCAGAAGTGGGGGAATAATGGCTATGCCAATTCTCTGGGGATGAATGTGGGAGGAAAAATAGATGATCCGCCTCTGGCAACAGGGGGTTCGATCGTCACCACTACAGGGGGAGCGGGATTGAAGGACACAAAGCTACCGGCAAGCCCAGATGGACGCCGAAAACTCCCCACAGGGAGATTTGTGGCGATTTTGAAACGCTGGGAGTTATGGGCAGTAGTGACGATCGCCATCTGCGGCGGACTCGGAGGCGCCTCATTGGCCATGCTGCTGAAGTTACCGCCAGAACCAGACTGTGAGAATAATGTCTGGGCGATGATTTCCGCCCGAGAGCGCTTGTACTGCGCTCAAAGGGAGGCGAATCTCGAGACAGTGCAGGGACTCATCGACGCGATCGCCCATGCCAACGCCCTCAGCCAAGACCATCCCCTGCGGGCGCAAATCAACCAGCAGATTGAGAAGTGGTCAGAATTGCTCCTCGTGGCGGCAGAAGAGACCTTTCAACAAGGTAAACTCGATGTGGCGATCGCTGCTGCCCGCAAAATCCCCAGTAACACTCGCGTTGCCCCAGCCGTAGAAGACCGCATCAAGCGTTGGCAATCAATTTGGAAAGACGCACAAGCCGTGGAGCTAGAAGTAGATAAACTCCTGGAAAAAGGCTCCTGGTTTGATGCCTTTGCCGCCACCCAACAACTGCTATCCGTCGGCAACACCTACTGGGAAACCATCAGATACGACCAACTCAACGAAATCATTCAAGCCACCCAAGAAGAAGGCAAAACCCTAGACAAGGCTCGCCAAACCGCCGAAGACGGAGGGCTGAAAAATCTCACTGAGGCAATTAAATTAATTGAAAACGTCAACCCGAAGAGCAAAATCTACAAGCCTTCTCGAACCCTGATTGACCAGTGGTCACGAGAAATTCTCAAAATCGCCCAGGAAAATTTAGATCGCCAGCAGTGGCAAGATGCCATTTACGTTGCCCGTCAAGTACCCGACAGTAGCTCGATCCTCAAAGAAGCCGAAGATTTTATCACCTTGGCCCAGGCTCAGTCTTTGGGGGAAAGGAAGACCACGCGCAATCTCGAAGATGCCATATCTAGTGCCAAAAACATTGGCGCCAAAAGTAAATTTTATGGGGAAGCCCAGAAACTGATTGCCCTTTGGCAGTTGGAGATGAAAGATGCAGCTTATTTGGAAAGGGCACGTACCAGAGCTGAACTAGGGACAGTGCAGGATTTGAAAGCTGCCATCATCGAAGCCCAAAAGATTCCCACCAACAACCCCCTCGCCGAGGAAGCCAGCTCAGAAATTGAGAATTGGCAAAACCAGATTGACATTACAGAAGACCGGCCCTATTTACTGCAAGCCGAGGATTTAGCTGTGTTTGGGGACACTGCATCCCTGCAGGCTGCCATTGCTACCGCCAGTCAGATTAAGCCTGGTCGCGCACTTTATCAGGAGGCGCAAAACAAAATCGATATGTGGCGGCGGGAAATCGAACGCTCCCAAGACCAGCCGATTTTGGACCGTGCCCAGCAGTTGGCAGATGCAGGGGATTTGGCCACCGCGATCGCCATTGCCGAGCGGATTGGTTCTGGCAGAGCTTTGTATAATCAGGCTCAATCGTCGATTTTTGCTTGGCAAACCGAAATCCGCGATCGAGAAACCTTGGCCAAAGCCAATCAGGTAGGCAATTCCGCCACCACAGCACCGAGTTTGATTCAGGCGATCGAAACCGCCAACCAAGTTTCTTACGTGAGTACCATCCGCTCACTCGCCGAAGCCGCAATCGATCGGTGGAGTCAGCAGCTCTTCCGGCTCGCTCAGGAGCAGTCTAATTCTGATATTGCCGCCGCCATCAAATTGGCCGAAAGCATCCCCTTTTATGCAGGCAACTATCAGGAGGTGCAGGGTCAAATTACCAATTGGAAGAGCCTAATCGAACCCCCCCCAGTGGTCAATCCACCGCAACCACCCCTTCCAGTCAACAGTCCAGAACCAGAACCACTGGCCCCAAACGCTAACCCAGAACCAGAACCACTCGCTCCCAGCATTAACCCAGAACCAGAACCACTCGCCCCAGAGAGTCCACCATCCCCTAATCCGATCGAGTAGAGTCTTTGTCCTTTGTCCTTTGTCCTTTGCCAAGGGACAAGTGACAAGGGACAAATGTTAACGATACGGCTTCACCACCATCACCGAACATTCGGCATCTGCCACCACCATGCTGCTGACTGAACCGAGCAAAATTCGTTTCATCCCTGTTAACCCTCGGCTACCCAAAACAATCAGGTCCGCTTTGTAGATATTGGCAGTACGAATGATTTCTTGGGCGGGATCCCCGGACACTATCTCAATTTGACTGGGACAAGGTAGCCGCTTCTGGTATTCTTGGAGCTGCTTTTCCACCAACTTGTAAGGCATTTCCTCCCCATAAGTGTGAGGCCGATCGGCTCGCACCTCCACCTCCGCACCCTCGTTAGCAATAACATAAGTCAGGATGATTTGGCTTTGCTCTTCGAGTTTAATATTTTCTACTGTAGCAATCACTTGCTCTGACAAATTGGAACCGTCAACCGCTACTAAAATAGTCTTAATCACTACAAATATCTCCTGAATACTCACACAATTATTGTCAAAAACAATTGATAATAAAATTTAAACTACCATATTTTTTGTTCTTTGTCATCAGTTATTTAGAGATGGTTAGTAAACCAACTATTATAAATGACTGGTGATTTTCTCAATTGCAATAGCCAGAGCATCGGCGAGGCATTCAGCACTGAGGAGGGGTAAATCTCTACTAGAAAACTAGGTAATCTAGAAGTTATGGACTTTTTCCTCCTATGAGGCGCTATTTCATCGGGGAGCGCCCTTCAGGGAAGAGCGCCTTCAGAACCTAGAGGGCATTAAACATCTTGACCATACACTCGCAGCCGCACAGAATCAGCGTGAGATGGGAGCCCTTCTGCTTTCGCCAAAACATCGATCGCACCAGCCACCTTCTGGAGAGCGGCGGGAGAATATTGGATAATACTAGAGTGTTTCATAAAAGTTTCCACCCCCAGAGCCGAAGCATAGCGAGCCGTCCCCGAAGTCGGCAAAGTGTGGTTAGGTCCGGCCAGATAATCTCCCACAGCTTCAGGGGTAGAGTTACCCAAGAAAATCGCCCCCGCATGACGGATCAGCGGCAACAAATCCCAAGGCTGTTCCACCTCTAATTCCAGGTGTTCTGGGGCAAAACCATTGCTAAGCTCCGCAGCGACTTCCAAAGAATCAGCCACAATCACCACACCATAATTAGCGATCGCCTTTTCCGTCAGAGTGCGGCGGGGGTGATTTGACAACTGCGCCGCCACTGCCTCCACCACTTTCAGCGCTAGATACTCATCCGTAGTAATGAGAATTGCCGCCGCCATCGGGTCATGTTCCGCTTGTGCCAGCAGATCCGCCGCCACATGTCCAGCGTTGGCACTACTGTCAGCAATAATCAGCACCTCACTTGGTCCGGCCAGAGAATCGATACCCACAGTGCCATAAACCAGCTTTTTCGCCAAAGTGACATAGATATTGCCCGGTCCAGAGATGACATCCACTTTAGGGATAGTTTCCGTACCATAAGCCATCGCCGCGATCGCCTGTGCGCCACCGACGCGGTATATTTCCTCCACCCCCACTTCCACCGCCGCTACCAGCACCGCAGGCGAAATACTTTTCTCACTACCAGGAGGCGTACAAATACAAATATCAGGCACCCCCGCCACCTTCGCCGGGATTGCATTCATCAACACCGTACTAGGATAAGCAGCTCGTCCTCCCGGCACATATAGTCCGGCGCGGTCCACCGGATTGTACCGCTTACCGAGAACCACCTCATCACCCTCAAAATGTACCCAGGATTTGGGAACCCGCTGTCGGTGAAATGCTTCAATTTTTTGGCGTGCTAGCCGAATCGCATCCAACAATTCCTTAGAAACCTGCTGATAGGCAGCATCTAACTCAGCTGGGCTCACCCGCAACTGGTCGGTACTCAGGGAAAGCCCGTCAAATTCAGCCGTATAGTGCAGCAGAGCCCGATCGCCCTGACGCTGCACCGCTTGCAACACTTCCCTTACCGTTGCTTCCTTGTGAACAACTTCTTTATCATTGGTACGTTCGCAGATCCGCGCCAGTTCGGCTTGTGCCGAGCCTCGCCCAGTTATGATTCGCAGCATGGAATTAGGAGTTTATCAGAGAGGATTTGCCACATTCATGAACGAGTCTGGCGATATCCGGAGGAAGATGTCATTTGTCATTAGTCCAAGAGTCCAAAGTCCTTTGCAAGGGACAAGTGACAAGCTGCCTTGGGACAAGGGACTTGTTACCAATCACCAATAACCACAGAGAAAAAAGCGCGCCCCGGACCTTCTACGCTCCTTGTGGGGGCGAGATCTTTGCCCATGAGTTGCGGCAGGCGGTCTATAGCCTGTAGGGTGACAGTTTAACACGCTTTTGGGGATTCCGGAATCAGACATCATATCTCGCCACTGTTAGGGGGAATGGCCAGTCACCCCAACAGCCTTTACTCATCCTACCTTCTAGGTTAACGCGGATTTTGCTCATGCAGCATCCTTATGGCGTGCCTTTGATGCTATATTAGTTGATCTGGTAGAGTTGGTGACATCCTTGGCACCACTCTCACCTCCTTGTATTTTAGAGTCTAAAAGAAGCACACCCCAAAGCAACCGTGGCAAATATCAAGTCTGCGATCAAGCGCGTCCAAGTAGCCGAGCGTAACCGTTTGCGCAATAAGTCTTACAAGTCGGCGGTCAAAACCCTGATGAAGAAGTGCTTCAGCGTCATTGATAGTTACAGTTCCAGTCCCAGCACCGAATTGAAGCAAGAAGCCGCCCAGGCTATGAGCGCCGCTTACAGCAAAATCGACAAAGCCGTAAAAACAGGGGTTTTACACCCCAATAATGGCGCCCGCAAAAAATCCAGCCTAGCTAGAGCCCTAAAACGCGCTCAAACCCCCACCCAAGCCTAATTACCGGCTTGTGGGACCTTCTTTACCTCTGGACCAGGGGACGGGGGGAAGTGTGGGAAGTGTGGGAAGTGTGGGAAGTGTGGGAAGTGTGGGAAGTGTGGGAAGTGTGGGAAGTGTGGGGAGTAATCTTCCCCATCTTCCCACACTTCCCCCTCCTCCCCCTCTTACCCCTCCCCCCGTCTCCCCATCTCCCAGCTCTAGCAATTCCCCGGAAGCCTTATCGCGCCTAAACCCACAGCAGACATGAATAGCGAAGCAAGCGCGACGCCTAGTAGCGATCGAGTTAGTGAATTAATTGATACCCATGTGCATATCAATTTTGACCAGTTCGATGAAGACATCGACGCCGTAGCGGCGGCATGGCGGTCAGCCGGAGTGGTACAGCTAGTTCACTCATGCTGTCATCCCAGAGAATTTAGTCGGATCATGGCACTCGCCGAAAAGTTTCCCGAATTGTCAGTGGCAGTCGGGATGCACCCCCTGGAAGCAGCAGAGTGGACAGAAGAATCAGCCACGGAAATCAGAGAGTTGGCTAACTCACCCAAAGTAGTAGCGATCGGAGAAACCGGACTCGATTTTTATCACGACGTAAACCAGATTCCTCAGCAACAAGCAGCCTTTGAAAGCCAACTGCTCTTAGCATCTGAATTGAACTTAGCCGTAATTGTCCATTGCCGAGATGCCGCTAGTCAGACTGCAGAAATCCTGCGGAATTTCCAGCGCCAGAGCAGTCAACCGGTACGGGGGGTGATGCACTGCTGGGGGGGAACGCCAGAAGAAACCAAATGGTTTTTGGATTTGGGTTTTTATATCAGTTTTAGCGGCATTGTCACCTTCAAAAACGCCCACCAGGTGCAAGCATCTGCTAAGATGGTGCCGAGCGATCGCTTGCTTGTAGAAACCGATTGTCCCTTCTTGGCACCAGTGCCCAGACGCGGCAAACGCAACGAACCCGCATACGTCCGCTACGTTGCCGATTGTGTAGCAGAACTCCGCAGTGTCCCAAAAGCAACTCTAGCCGCCCAAACCACAAAGAATGCCAGGGAATGTTTTTGGCCTTTTCAAATCTAAGCCCTGATTAAAAGTCAAAAATCATTGGTCATTAGTCATTAGTCATTAGTCCAATGACTGCATGACAAGGGACAAGAGGACTTGCGGACAAGCTGCCTTGGGACAAATTGCCTTGTGACAAATGACTATTATGCCGATATTGCCCCATATATCTGAGGATTTTCAGGGGCGCCCTCCAATGCCAGAACGCACGGGTAAAAAAAGCCAAATGGATAACCAGACCTACACAGCACCAGCATTCACCCTCCCAGACCTAGTTGAGATTCAGCGATCGTCCTTCCGCTGGTTCCTCGAACAAGGGCTCATAGAAGAACTAGAAAGCTTCTCCCCCATCTCCGATTACACCGGCAAACTAGAACTCCACTTCATCGGCAAAGACTACAAACTAAAACGCCCCAAATACGACGTAGAAGAAGCCAAGCGCCGGGACGCCACCTACGCCGTCCAGATGTACGTACCCACCCGGCTGATTAACAAAGAAACCGGCGAAATTAAAGAGCAAGAAGTTTTCATCGGCGACCTGCCCTTGATGACCGACCGAGGCACATTTATCATCAATGGTGCCGAACGAGTCATCGTTAATCAAATTGTGCGGAGTCCCGGAGTTTACTACAAATCAGAAACCGACAAAAACGGGCGCCGCTGCTACAACGCCAGCCTCATCCCCAACCGGGGCGCATGGCTGAAATTTGAGACCGACAAAAACGATATTGTATGGGTGCGCATTGACAAAACCCGCAAGCTGTCGGCTCATGTGCTGCTTAAAGCACTGGGACTCAGCGATGGGGAAATATTCGACGCCCTACGGCACCCGGAATACTACCAAAAGACGATCGAAAAAGAAGACCAATATACCGAAGAAGAAGCCCTGATGGAGCTGTACCGGAAGCTGCGGCCCGGAGAGCCCCCCACCGTGTCTGGCGGTCAGCAGCTATTAGACTCCCGCTTTTTTGACCCCAAACGCTACGACTTAGGGCGAGTGGGGCGGTACAAGCTGAACAAAAAACTGCGCCTGAACGTGCCCGACAGCACCCGCACCCTCACAGCCCAAGATATTCTCGCCGCGATCGACTACCTAATTAACCTAGAATTCGACATCGGCAGCACCGATGACATCGACCACCTCGGCAACCGGCGCGTCCGCTCCGTAGGAGAACTCCTGCAAAACCAAGTCCGCGTTGGGCTCAACCGCCTAGAACGCATCATCCGAGAGCGGATGACCGTTTCCGACAGCGACCAGCTCACTCCCCCCTCCCTGGTCAACCCCAAACCCCTAGTCGCCGCCATTAAAGAATTTTTTGGCTCCAGCCAGCTCTCCCAGTTCATGGACCAGACCAACCCCCTAGCCGAGCTGACCCACAAACGGCGTCTCTCAGCCCTAGGCCCCGGCGGTCTGACTCGCGAACGAGCCGGGTTTGCCGTGCGGGACATCCACCCCAGTCACTACGGGCGGATTTGCCCCATTGAAACCCCAGAAGGTCCCAACGCCGGACTCATCGGCTCCCTCGCCACCCATGCCCGGGTCAACGACTACGGATTTATTGAGACCCCCTACTACCCAGTGGAAAATGGGCGGGTATTAAAAGACCGGGCGCCAGTGTTTATGACTGCAGACGAGGAAGACGACTTCCGCGTAGCGCCAGGGGATATTTCTATGGATGCCGATGGCTACATCCTTGGGGACACCGTACCGGTACGCTACCGCCAAGACTTCACCACCACCACACCCATGCAGGTGGACTATGTGGCCATTTCCCCGGTACAAATCATCTCGGTAGCCACTTCTTTGATTCCCTTTTTAGAGCATGACGATGCTAACCGGGCGCTCATGGGTTCCAACATGCAGCGCCAAGCCGTGCCTCTGCTGAAACCAGAGCGGCCTTTAGTGGGTACAGGTTTAGAGGCACAGGCAGCGCGGGACTCCGGCATGGTCATTGTCTCTCGCACTGATGGGGTCGTGACATATGTGGATGCCACCCGCCTGCGCGTGCAAGATGCGAACGGGCATGAGATTGAGTACCGGTTGCACAAGTATCAGCGGTCCAACCAAGACACTTGCCTGAACCAAAGGCCGATCGTCTTTGTCGGCGATGAAGTCGTCACCGGTCAGGTGTTGGCAGATGGTTCTGCTACCGAAGGCGGCGAGTTGGCTCTGGGACAAAATATCCTCGTGGCTTATATGCCTTGGGAAGGCTACAACTATGAGGACGCCATCCTGATTAGTGAGCGCCTGGTGTATGACGATATGTACACATCGATTCACATCGAGAAGTACGAAATCGAAGCGCGCCAAACCAAACTCGGTCCAGAGGAAATCACACGGGAAATCCCCAACGTGGGGGAAGATGCCCTCCGTCAGCTCGACGAGGGGGGTATCATCCGCAAGGGGGCCTGGGTGGAAGCTGGAGATATTTTGGTGGGGAAAGTGACTCCTAAAGGTGAAAGCGACCAACCGCCAGAAGAGAAGCTGTTGCGGGCAATTTTCGGAGAAAAAGCGCGAGATGTGCGGGATAACTCCCTGCGCGTGCCTAATGGCGAAAAGGGCCGTGTGGTCGATGTGCGGGAGTTTACTCGGGAAAAGGGAGATGAACTGCCACCGGGTGCCAATATGGTGGTGCGGGTGTATGTGGCACAAAAGCGCAAAATCCAAGTGGGCGATAAGATGGCGGGACGCCACGGGAATAAAGGGATTATTTCCCGGATCTTGCCGAAAGAGGATATGCCTTATTTGCCCGATGGGACGCCGGTGGATATCGTGCTGAATCCTTTGGGGGTGCCTTCCCGGATGAATGTGGGCCAGATTTTCGAGTGCTTGCTCGGTTGGGCGGGACAGAATCTGGGGGCGCGTTTCAAAGTCGTGCCTTTTGATGAAATGCACGGGGCCGAAATGTCTCGGTTGAGCGTGCATTCTTTATTGGAGAATGCGGCTCGGATTAAAAATCAGGACTGGTTGTTTAGCGAGGAGCATTCTGGGAAAACGGTGGTATATGACGGGCGGACGGGCGAGCCGTTCGATCGCCCCATTACCGTGGGCAAAGCATATATGCTCAAGCTGGTGCATTTGGTGGATGATAAAATCCACGCTCGCTCTACCGGTCCTTATTCTCTCGTCACCCAGCAGCCTTTGGGGGGCAAAGCCCAGCAGGGTGGTCAGCGGTTCGGCGAGATGGAAGTATGGGCATTAGAAGCCTTCGGCGCCGCTTACACCCTCCAAGAGCTGCTGACTGTGAAATCTGATGATATGCAGGGGCGCAATGAGGCGCTCAATGCCATTGTCAAAGGCAAATCTATCCCCCGACCCGGCACGCCAGAGTCATTTAAAGTGCTGATGCGAGAGCTACAGTCTTTATGTTTGGACGTGGCAGTGCATAAGGTGCAAACCACCGAAGATGGTTTGAGCAAGGATGTGGAGGTAGATTTGATGGCAGATGCTAACAGCCGTCGGGCGCCCACGCGGCCTACTTACGAGTCGATTTCTCGGGATTCTTTTGATGATGATGACGATGATGATGATGATGGTGATGATGAGGAGTAACCTTCTACTTCTGATCTAGATGGGACTCCCTATTGCCCTCACCCCGGGGGAGGGGTCGGTGAGCGAAGCCGAACCGCCCGCTCCCCGTCCCGTATAATTAAAATGCCTCAGTCGTGCGACCAACACGGCTGAGGCGTTACCAACGTATCGAGTTAAAGATTGACGTTGATATGTCTCATTATGTCACGGTGCCACCGAGCCTGCCAGGAGAGTTAGTCGAATCCGGTTGTATTATCTATATCGGTCCGGGCAATGGTAATGGTTATGGCGTGAAACGGGTTCAGGGGAAAAAGTGCTATGCGCACCGATTAGCTTTGGAGGCAAAGTTAGGACGCTCTCTGAAGCCGGGATATTGCGCCTGTCACACCTGCGATGTCCGTGGCTGCATCAATCCCGACCATTTATTTGAGGGGACTTATTCGGAAAATACCTTAGATGCGGTTAAAAAGGGTCGTTATTGCAAACATAGTCAGAAGTTAACGGAATCAGATCTTGGGGAAATTAGGCAGCAGTTGGAGAGGGGGGTCAGCCATACAGAGTTAGCACAGAGGTAGGGTGTCACTGTAGCGAGGATTGGCCAAATCAATAAGCTTTATTTTCCTGAAACTGTAGTTAAGCAGAAACTGAATAAGGAGATAGCTGATGAAATTAGAGGGCGATTGGGGGCTGGAGAAAAAAGTTGTAGTTTGGCGAAGGAATATGGTGTTAGTGACAGAATGATTCGGAAGATTAAAAACGGTGAAGTTTATAAATAATTGCAGGATGAATTATGGCAAAAATAGAGCAGCGGTTTGATTATGTGAAAATTGGAATTGCTTCGCCAGAGCGGATTCGGCAGTGGGGGGAGCGAATTTTGCCGAATGGACAAGTAGTAGGAGAAGTCACAAAACCAGAAACAATAAATTACCGCACGCTCAAGCCTGAGATGGACGGTTTGTTCTGCGAGCGAATCTTCGGGCCAGCCAAAGATTGGGAATGCCATTGCGGGAAATATAAAAGAGTTAGACATCGCGGGATTGTTTGTGAAAGATGCGGCGTAGAAGTGACCGAATCGCGAGTGCGACGGCACAGAATGGGGTATATCAAACTGGCGGCTCCAGTGGCACATGTTTGGTATCTCAAAGGGATTCCCAGCTATATTGCGATACTGCTGGATATGCCCCTGCGGGATGTGGAACAGGTGGTGTATTTCAATGCTTATGTAGTGCTTGACCCCGGAAATGCGGAGAACCTCAGCCGGAAACAATTGCTGGCGGAGGATACCTGGATGGAAATCGAGGACGCCATGTACAGCGATGATGGCGGCGTCGAAGGGGTGGAAGTGGGGATCGGGGCGGAGGCTTTGCAGCGACTGCTCTCGGATATTGATATGGAAGGGGAAGCGGAAAGGCTGCGGGAGGAGATTAAGAACTCTAAGGGGCAAAAGCGGGCGAAGTTGATTAAGCGCCTGCGGGTGATTGATAATTTTATCGCCACTGGTTCGCGCCCGGATTGGATGGTGCTGAGCTTTATCCCGGTGATTCCTCCTGATTTGCGCCCGATGGTGCAGTTGGATGGGGGGCGGTTTGCTACCTCTGATTTGAATGATTTATATCGTCGGGTGATTAACCGTAATAATCGCTTGGCTCGTTTGCAGGAGATTTTGGCGCCGGAGATTATTATCCGCAATGAAAAGCGGATGTTACAAGAGGCGGTGGATGCCCTGATTGATAATGGTCGTCGGGGACGGACCGTGGTGGGGGCGAATAATCGGCCTTTGAAGTCGCTCTCGGATATTATCGAGGGGAAACAGGGGCGCTTCCGCCAGAATTTGCTGGGTAAGCGGGTGGATTATTCGGGCCGATCGGTCATTGTGGTGGGGCCAAATCTGCAAATGCACCAATGCGGTTTGCCTCGGGAAATGGCGATCGAGCTATTCCAACCCTTTGTGATTCACCGCCTGATTCGTGCTGGTTTAGTCAACAACATTAAAGCTGCAAAGAAGCTGATTCAGCGCGGCGATGCCAGCGTGTGGGACGTTTTAGAAGAGGTCATCGAAGGACACCCAGTCATGCTCAACCGAGCGCCTACCTTGCACCGCCTCGGTATCCAAGCCTTCGACCCGATTTTAGTGGATGGGCGAGCGATTCAACTGCATCCCCTAGTTTGTCCCGCATTTAACGCTGACTTTGACGGCGACCAAATGGCCGTTCACGTGCCATTATCCCTGGAATCCCAGGCGGAGGCGCGGCTATTGATGCTGGCAGCGAATAATATCATGTCCCCGGCTACGGGCAAGCCTATTGTCACCCCTTCTCAGGATATGGTGCTGGGATGTTATTACCTCACCGCCGAAAATACTCGCGGGCAGCGCGGCGCGGGCCGGTTTTTCAGTAGTTTAGACGATGCGGTAGTGGCTCTAGAACAAAATGCCGTAGATTTACACGCCTGGGTGTGGGTACGCCTGAGCCCAGATGAGGTGGTAGAAACGAACCGCCCCGAAGAGCCCCCAGAGGTGCAGGTATTGGCCGACGGCACCCAGCAAACCGTATTTTGGGTGAAACAGGATGGCAAACTCTTGCCTGAGTATCTCACCACCCAGTCGCCGGTATCCGTGCTACCGTCCGAGTCCGATGGGGGACTGTGGAAGGATTACGAGCTATATCGGGTACGCTATAGCGAGGGAGGGGAGGTCATGGAGGTGTTCCTTAAGTCTCGGTTAGTACGATCGACCCCCGATGGTCGGGTACTATCACAATTTTGCCTCACCACCCCAGGGCGAATTGTGTTCAATCGCACCATAGCTGAAGCGCTCTTGGTGGAGTAGGGTTTCCCTGCGCGGGGGGAGACGGGGAGACGCGGTTCGGCTTCGCTCACCGACCAGGGAGACGGGGAGACGGGGAGATGGTCCCCCTGCCCCCCTGCCCCCCTGCACAGAAAGCCCCCCAAATGACAAGTGACAAAGGACAAAGGACAAAGGACAAAAATGGTATTTTACAACGGCAAAATTAATAAAGGTCGCCTCAAAGAGCTGATTACCTGGGCGTTTGTCAACTACGGCACAGCGCGGACAGCGCGGTTAGCAGACCGTCTGAAAAATTTGGGATTTGTTTATGCCACCCGCGCCGGAGTCTCCATCAGCGTCGATGATTTGATGGTGCCACCTTCTAAACGAGGTTTGCTCGAAGAGGCAGAACGGGAGATTTCCGAGACAGAAGAGCGCTATCGGGTGGGGCAAATCACCGAGGTGGAGCGGTTCCAGAAGGTGATTGATACTTGGAATGGCACCTCGGAAGCTCTCAAGGATGAGGTAGTCCGGTTTTTCCTGGCTTCCGACCCCCTGAACTCGGTGTATATGATGGCCTTTAGTGGGGCGCGGGGGAATATCTCCCAAGTGCGTCAGCTCGTGGGGATGCGGGGTTTGATGGCTGACCCCCAAGGGGAAATTATCGATTTACCGATTAAAACTAACTTCCGCGAAGGGCTGACAGTGACGGAATATATTATTTCGTCTTATGGGGCGCGCAAGGGTTTGGTAGATACGGCTTTGCGCACAGCGGACTCGGGCTACCTGACGCGGCGTCTGGTGGATGTGTCCCAAGATGTGATTGTGCGGGAGCATGACTGCCAGACTGAGCGCGGGGTTCGGGTGGTGCCGATGATGGATGGGAGCCGCGTGCTGATTCCGATTTGGGAACGTCTGGTGGGACGCTTGGCTCTGCGGGAAGTCCGCCATCCGCAGACCAATGAAGTGCTGGTGGAGGTGAACGAGGCCATCACGGAAATCAAGGCCAAGATAGTGCAAGCGGCGGGGGTTGATGCGGTGTGGGTACGCTCTCCCCTCACTTGTGAGGCACCCCGGTCTGTGTGCCAATGTTGCTATGGCTGGAGTTTGGCTCATGGCAAGCTGGTGGACATGGGGGAAGCTGTGGGGATTATTGCGGCTCAATCTATTGGAGAGCCCGGTACTCAGCTCACGATGCGGACTTTCCACACTGGCGGCGTGTTCACGGCGGAGGCGGCGCGGGTGGTGCGTGCCAAAGGCAAGGGCAAGCTACGCTATGGTCAGGGTTTGCGGGTGCGCGGTTTTAGAACTAAGCACGGTCAAGATGCGTTTGTGGTGGAAAACCAAAATTCTGAAATTATCGTGGGCACGGAAACTGTGGCTATATCCCAGGGGGCGATTTTGTTTTTCCCTGATGGTGCCACGGTGGCGGCTAACCAAATACTGTTTGAGGTTCCCGCCGCTGGTCGATCGGCTCGCAAAACCACGGAAAAGGCCACTAAGGATGTGGCTACAGATTTGGCCGGTGAGGTGGTCTATGCTGATTTGGTGCCCGAGGAAAAGCGCGATCGACAAGGGAACACCACCCGCGTCGCCGTGCGCGGTGGTCTGATGTGGGTGCTATCGGGAGAAGTTTACAACCTGCTCCCCGGAGCCGAGCCGGTGGTACGGAACGGCCAAGCGGTGCAGCCAGGAATGGTACTGGCGGAGACAAAACTGATTACCGAAAACGGTGGCGTGGTGCGGTTGAATACTACGGAATCAGGCTCAACGCCCCGCGAGGTGGAAATTATCACCGCCTCGGTGATGCTCAACCAGGCGCGGGTGTTGGAAGAATCTGCCGCCGGTCGAGAGCATTACTCGATCGCCACCGGTTCTGGCCAAATCTTCTCCCTCAAAACCACCCCCGGCACCAAGGTATTTAACAACCAAGTAGTAGCCGAACTCATTGATGACACCTACCGCACCACCACCGGCGGCATCATCAAATATGCAGGCATCGAAGTCCAAAAGCGCGGCAAAGCCAAGCAGGGTTATGAAGTCACCAAAGGCGGTGGGCTGCTCTGGATACCCGAAGAATGCCACGAAGTCAACAAAGACATCTCCCTACTGCTAGTGGAAGATGGCCAATATGTGGAGCCAGGGACGGAAGTAGTCAAAGACATCTTCTGCCAAAATGGTGGCGTCGTGGAAGTAGTCCACAAAAACGACATCTTGCGCGAAGTCGTGATTAAACCCGGTCAACTGCATCTAGATATCGAAGGGGTGCAGCAAGAGCTGATGGACAAAGACGGTCAACTGGTGTTGCCCGGTCAAGAAGTCACCCCAGGACTGATTGCCCAAGAAATGCACTACCTGGAATACGTGGAAACCCCGGAAGGCCCAGGGTTACTGCTGCGGCACGTGCAAGAATACCAAGTACCGGACGAGCCATCAGTACCTTCTCAAGACACAATTAATGAAGAAGGCGCCCGCATCCGGCTCCGGGCATTATCGCGCATCCCCTTTAAGGATGGGGAGCGGGTGAAATCTGTAGAAGGGATTGAGCTATTGCGCACCCAGCTAGTGCTGGAAATCGACAGAGACGCCCCCGGATTAGCCGCCGATATTGAAGTAGTAGAAGACACCGAAGAGCCCGGAGTGATGCGGCTACAGTTAGTGATTTTAGAATCCTTGGTGATTCGGCGCTCCGACACCGCCGAAACTTCGGCGGGGATAGTGGCGACCAAGCTGCTGGTTAAAGATGGGCAGCAAATACCCCCAGGGGCAGTGGTCGCTCGCACCGAAATTCAGTGTAAAAATCCCGGAGAAATCCAAGGAATTCGGGAAGGTGGCGAAGCCGTCCGCCGAATTTTAGTCGTGCGAGACGTGGACCTGCACCGCATCCCCGTACCGCCGGATGCCAAAGTCTTGGTGAAGCCGGACGCCTTTATCGTCGCGAGTCAGGAAGTGGCGGAGGGCATCACCGCCGGGGTTTCCGGGCGGTTGGTGAAACACGAAGCAGGCGAGTTGGTATTGCGCCTAGGGCGTCCCTACCGCGTCTCGGCAGGAGCTGTCTTACATGTAGAGGAAGGCAGCTTAGTGCAGCGGGGGGATAACCTGGTGATTCTAGTGTTTGAGCGAGCCAAGACTGGGGATATTATCCAGGGTTTGCCCCGGATTGAAGAACTGCTCGAAGCCCGCAAACCTAAAGAAAGTGCGGTATTGGCTAAGCGTCCCGGCATGGCGCAAGTGGTTTATTCTGAGGATGAGTCAGTGTTGCTCAAGGTGCTAGAACCAGGAGGAGTAGTGACAGAGTATCCCATCAGTGCTGGGTTGCAGCCGGTGGTGTCTGATGGTCAAGAAGTGACGGCAGCAGAACCTCTCACCGACGGTCCAGCCAATCCTCACGAGATTCTAGAGATTTTCTTTGAGCTACTGCGCGAGGAGCGGGGGGATTATGAGGCATCTTTGATTGGGTTTGAGAAGGTGCAGGCATTTTTGGTGAATGAGGTGCAGTCGGTGTATCAGTCTCAGGGGATTGATATTAGTGACAAGCATATTGAGGTGATTGTCCGCCAGATGACCGCCAAGGTGCGGGTAGATGAGGACGGGGACACGACGATGTTGCCCGGAGAGCTAGTGGAGCTGCGCCAGGTGGAGCAGGTGAATGAGGCGATGTCTATTACTGGCGGGGCGCCTGCGAAATATACTCCTTTGTTGTTGGGGATTACGAAGGCGAGTTTGAATACGGATAGTTTTATTTCGGCGGCTTCGTTCCAGGAGACAACGCGGGTGTTGACGGAGGCGGCGATCGAAGGCAAATCCGACTGGTTGCGGGGACTGAAGGAAAACGTGATTATCGGGCGGCTGATTCCGGCAGGGACCGGCTTCGGTGCTTATGAACCGGAAGGGCTCTTTGAGGCGGATGGGGACGGGGTTTCTGATGGCTCCGACTTGGTGGATGATGGCACACCAGTACCCGATGCGGTGATGGATGACGAGATTTCTAGTGGTTACGTGGCGCGAGGGGGTTATGGTTTGGACGCACGATCGAGCGACTTTGACGATGACGATGACGATGATGATGATGACGTAGTGGATATGCCATTAGGGCGTCTAGGTGCGGGTACCTCCGTCCCAGCCCCTGGGAAAAGCGCCCCTTGGTCAGAAAGCGATTTTTCTGAGGATGTGGATTTTGATGAAGAAGATTTTGAGGGGATGGATGAGGATTTCGATGAGGATGACGATGTGGCGGGCGATTTCTAGTCACTGCTGATTGGTTATTGGTCATTCTCCCATTTCTCCCCTTGTGGGAGAAATGGGCTATTGCCCTCTCCCCCCTACCCCCCTCCCCCAAGTGGGGGGAGGGGGGGGGAACAAGGGGAGAGGGTCATTCTCCCATTTCTCCCCTTGTGGGAGAAAGGGGCTAGGGGATAGAGGGGGCTAGTCGTTGTAGGTGACTTTTGACCAATGACACATGACAAAGGACATATCCATGATGAGGAATCTTTGCGGCGGCTGATTAATTCTTTGGCAAGAATTGAGGGGCACGTGCGGGGGATTAAGGTTATGCTGCAAGAGGGACGGGACTGCCCAGAGGTTTTAGTCCAGGTGGCAGCAGTGCGAGGAGCGCTCGATCGAGTCGCACGGCTAATTTTAATGGAGCATTTGAGTGAATGCTTAGTGAGGGCAGCTCAGGAGGGAGATGCAGCAGCAGAGGTAGAAGAGCTTATGGGGGCACTGGAAAAGTTTTGGCCGGGTTCATAAAGAGTCATCTTTACTCATATAAAACTAAATCCCCCAAATGACAAATCACCACACAACATTCTTCAGTTCTTGCAATACTCGCTGATAAACAGCTTCGGTTTGCTTGGCCAAATCTGGCCAGCGAAACCGGCGTTCTAAATCTGCATAAGCATTCTCCACTAACAATTCTTGGTAATCGGGGTTTTTCAGCACTTCCAAAATTCCCGCCGCCAGAGATTGATAATCACCAACTCGAGTTACCACGCCAGTGATGCCGTTTTTTACTACTTCTGGGAAACCGCCAGTATCGGAGACTACTACC
Organism: Oscillatoriaceae cyanobacterium M33_DOE_052; assembly: GCA_015296065.1. Taxonomy (GTDB): domain Bacteria; phylum Cyanobacteriota; class Cyanobacteriia; order Cyanobacteriales; family Laspinemataceae; genus Koinonema. Next base: position 53,728 of record DVDU01000236.1, read on the forward strand.
GGGACTCTAGCGGCAAAACTTTCTAAGGCTACGATGCCAAAAGGTTCATAGAGACTGGGAAAAACAGCACAGTCTGCTACGGCTTGAAACTTGTGTAAATATTCATCACTTAAAAAGCCGGTGAAATAACACTTATCCCAAATGCCGATATCCCAGGCGAGGCGTTTCAGCCTGTCTGTATTACCGCCACCGACGATCGCGAATTTCACCTTACCCCCCAATTCCCAGATGACCTTGGGAGCCGCACTGAGAAAAACATCTACCCCTTTTTCATGGCTAATTCGCCCCACATAATACACAATTTTTTCCTCATCAGCGGCGTACCAACGGCGGAAATTCCAGGCATCAAAATCGTGGCGACGGGGTTTTTTCTCCGCCCGGATGCCATTGTAAATTACATCAATTTTGTTGGCGGGACTAGCCAGAACCCTTTGCACTTCCCCGCGCATATACTCACTACAAACAATAATCCGCCAAGCATTAAAGGCTAAATCATTCTCATGGCGGTTAATATAGCGGTGTTCATCAGTATAAATGCCATTATACCGCCCATATTCCGTGGCATGGATAGTAGCAATCAGAGGGACTTTGAAATGGTGCTTCAGAGCAATTGCTGCGTCTGCCACCAGCCAATCGTGAGCGTGAATCAAATCAAAGGGGCCAGCTTCTAACATCAGCTTCCCACCTTGGGTGCCCATGCTCTGATTCATCAGCGCTACCCATTCAAAAAAATTCCGACTGGGAGGCACCAATACCCGATGCACATAAATCCCTTCCACTACTTCAGACAGGGGTGCATTACCAAACACCACTGTCATTAAGTGGATTTCATGGCCTAGTTTGACTATTTCTGGGTATAGCTCTGCCACGTGGCGGGAAATACCGCCCACAATTCTGGGAGGAAACTCCCAGCTCAGTACCAAAATCTTCATCTATTTTTATCAGTAGCTCTGCCAAAATTAACAGATGTCTGTCCTCAGTCATTGGTCATTTGAATTGATAATTGATATCATCAATTATCAATTATCAATTATCAATTATCAATTATCAATTATCAATTGACAAATTATGAGATTCGGGAACGGTAAGCCAGCCATGCGGCTGCGGCTTCTGGGTTAGAGCTGACACCACGACGGAGGAGGATAACGCCATCAGTAAAGCTGATGATACCGTACTGGTTAGAGGAAAAAACCCGGTCAATAACGGTGATGCAGGCTTGGAGGATTTCGCCATCGTGCTTGAAAGCGGGCTGATACTGGACTAGCTGCCACAAATCAGCGATCGCATATTCCGCACTAATCACCTCAAGCGCGTCATTGCGTAACAGCAGCGACGGAAAGCGGACAATTTCCCGCCGCCCCGACAAGTGGGGCACGATGTAAGTAGTAGCAGCCACACTCGCATCTGGGGGAATTGATTCCATACTCGCATAGATAGCAGCACTATGTTGCCACTGACGGGGTAGGGAAATATGTACCCAAGGCTGAATCGAATCTGGAATCAGGAAATAAAGAGTCCGGTTAGGGTTAGAAGTCAGCGCCAAAACCACTGACAAACAGACGCACAATGTCCAAAACCGGCGAAACGGGATTTTCCGAGTTTGTAGTAGGGCTTTAGCCATCCCCCCTACCCCCCTGTCAACAAAAAATTTATTCCGCTGACCCCCCCCTTTCAAAGGGGGGCGGGGGGGGATGAAGGGGAGGGTTTGTAGTAGGGCTTTAGCCCTCTTACTCGTTGCTAGTTGGGCTTTAGCCCGTTCTATGAAACTCCTCAGCACCTCCCCAAGAGAACATGAAAACAGTTCTTGCCGCCCGGACCACCACAAGATCGCACCATAACAGAGACCGGGAACCACAGTCATGGCATAGCGAATATTCATCGATAGGGGAGATTCGCCCTGTTGCAGGAAAATCGCCAGGAGGGGAAACCCGGCGATCGCCCAAGCCGCCCTTTCAAAAGCGCTTACAAAAGCAAAAGGCAACCAGTGAGCGAGTAAATACCCCAGTTTCCGGTCAATCGGCGTTAAAATCTCCCAGAACACCAGCCAGGGTTTAGAAATAAACGCCCACAGGATATCGATCGTCGTCGCCTTGTCCCCCTCCACATACTGGCCAAAGCGTTCCAACATAAAGCGACGAGAAATATCCTCAGAAAACAGCGGCATCAAAAAATTGGTAGCCACTAGCATATAGCCAAAACTAAAAATGCAGGTAGCTAAACCGGTGCGAGGATAACGCCTGCTCAGAGTCATATACACTCCCACACCGAATAGGGAAACACCACCATCAGCCCGCACCGCCACGATGCAAGTGGCCAAGAACCAGAACAAAGGCCACCAGCGCTTTTCCATCGCCAGGAGCAGGCCAAAAACAAATAGCGGCATTTGGCAGTTATCCGCGAAATTGGAGAGCGTCGGACCGATGATGGCATTAGCGCCGTAAAAGCTGCAAGTGATAGCGGCGGCGAGGGGTGGGTTGAGGTGGACTCTGGCCAAAACGTATAGTACCAAACCAGCACAGGTAACGAGCGTCACCTGCAACACCGTGAGGGTGATGGGGTAGGGGAAAAGGGCGTAGAGGGGGAGCCACAGGAGCAAAGCCGGGGTGAAGTGCTGGCCCAGGCGGTGATAGGAGACATCGGGAATTTCTCCAGAGTGAACCACATTGGTAGAAAGGCTAGAGGATAGGGAACTCTGGAAAAACCGCCCGTGGGTGCCATTCCAAAACACCTGGTTAAAAATGCCCTGGTCGAAAGAGGCGTAAAAGGTGTAGTACCGATGCACCGTCAGGAGCAGCGCCAGGAAAAAGAAGACCACTGCCACACCGATCGCTAGCTGCCACGGATTTTTCTGCCCGCTCAAGAACATCACTCACTTCTGCTTAATATGTATTTAAGATTTTAGATTTTAAAGGTATGATTATTCATAGGGTAATTTTTGGTCAACACCTATCTTCGTTCAAACTTCGTGCATTCCTTTCTTGGAGTTCCCCAATGGTTCTGATGGAGTGCGGGCAATCGATGCGGACGCGACACCTGAAGGTGTTCGGGGATAGTGCAACCTAGGAGCGTCCTGGAAACCCGATGCTGATGCGACACCTGAAAGTGTAGCTGACGCGACACAGCCACAGTGTTCGGGGTGGTATGCCATATGTGGCGCGATGCTGAAGCGACGCCTGAACCGTCAGGGAAAGCGGAGCGGATGCCTGCTGGTGCGTTCGGCTGAAGCGTTGCTCGCAGCCAACACAGCCAAGGGTTTCGGAGCCGCCGTGCAGTTCGGCTGAAGCGTTGCTCGCCGCTGCCGAATCCCGGAGCGGCGGAAATCAACCACCGCCACCTACCCAGTCAGAGCCGGAGCCCGTCCTAAATTGTCCGGGAGCGATGCTAACGCGACGGCTGACGCCTTTCGTAAATCATCCCCGATTAATCTGCAGACAATTAAGCAGATATTAATATAAAGATAAAGAAAAGTAAAAATTGCCTTTGGGGTGAATCGGCCTCTATCCTCCAGCAACAGCCTCAGTAGAATCAAAGCAGTGCCAACATCCGATTGTATGCCAGCCGATCCCGTTCTAGCGATCGACGAGGATTTGCCTTTGCAGCTCGTGCTGTTTATCGACAGGCGCCCCAGCTCCTTTCAAAAGCTGCGGGAAATCCGAAACTACCTTCTTATGCTCCACGAGCAGTATCCGTTCGACCTACAGATTGTCGATGTAGCCGAGCAACCATACTTGGCGGAATACTTCAAACTTGTAGCCACCCCGGCTCTACTCAAAATCCATCCCTCACCGAGGCAAGTTTTAGCTGGCAGCAATTTAGTGGCAGAAGTAGAGAAGTGGTGGAGCCGGTGGGAGCGAGAAGCCCGAGATTATCAGACCCAATTAGGGGAGACGGGAGATGGGGAGCAGGGGAGCAAGGGAGCAAGGGAGCAAGGGAGAGAGGGAGCAATTTTCCCCCCAGCCCCCCGGTCGGTGAGCGAAGCCGAACCGCTGCCCCCCAGCCCCCCTGCTCCCCTGCCCCCCTGCCCCCCTGCGCCCCAGTCACCCAGTCACCCAGTCCTTCCTACTACAGCGGCAAAACAAACCAGTAGCCTCGCCGAAACTGCCCAGCTCATGCGGCTGTCAGACGAAATTTTTCAGCTCAAGCAGGAAAAAGAGCAACTGGTAGAGCAGCTCCGCTTTAAAGACCATTTGATTGCCATGCTCGCCCATGACCTGCGCAATCCTCTGACCGCCGCCTCGATCGCGATCGAAACTCTGGAAATGTGCGCCGAACCGAATCACAGTCCAAAAAAGATGCCCACACCAGGGCTGTTCGATCGCCTCATCAAACACGCACGTGCCCAAATGCGCGGGATTGAGAATCTGATCACCGACGTTTTAGAAGCATCAAAAGGCACTAACGCCCAATTCCACCTAAAATGGCAGCAATTGGACATTGGGCGTCTTTGCCACGAAATTCTGGCGACTTTTAGCAATCGGTTTCAGGATAAATCTCTCCAAATCGAAACCGATATCCCTAATGACCTCCCCTTGGCATATGCAGACCCCGATCGGATGCGGCAAGTCCTAGTCAACCTCCTAGACAATGCCTGCAAATACACCCCAGCGGGGGGCAAAATTCAGGTTGTGGTCCTGCACCGTACCACCAACAAACTCCAAATCAGCATCTGCGACAACGGACTGGGAATACCCCCAGAAAACCAAGAGCGCATCTTTGAAGACCACTTCCGGCTACATCGAGACCAAAAAGAGGATGGCTACGGCATCGGTTTATCCGTGTGCAAGCGCATCATCCTCGCCCATTACGGCCAAATTTGGGTAGATTCAATGCCCGGAAGTGGCAGCAGCTTTCATTTCCTGATTTGGGTTGATTCCCGCCGCGCCCGTTTGAGCAGCTTTCGTCGAGACCATTTTCAGGATTAATTGACAATTGACAATTGACAATTATCAATTGTCCCACTCGCGGGACTCCAGAGGGGAGTCAGTGACGCCACCCCAGCCGCGATCGCGCTGCCATTATGAATCGCCGTCGCCGCCACCGGGTTTAGCCCCACCGTCGTTGCCATCCCCAAAGCCACCAAATTGGGAATTACGCAAACTTTCGTATTTTGGGAAATAATCGCCTGAGTTTGCTTGGCAATGGCGATCGCCTCCACCAATGACCCCAAATTGGAATTCATCAACACCACATCCGCCGTTTCCCGTGCCACATCAGCACCCTCCCCAAAAGAAACCGCCACATCAGCATGAGCCAAAGCCGCCGCATCATTAATCCCATCCCCCACAAAAGCCACGGTTTTGCCCTCAGCGATGAGCTGCTGCACCACCAAACCTTTTTGCTCCGGGAAAGCTGAAGCATGGACATTTTCCAAAGGCAAACCCAGTTCCTGCGCCACCGCCGCCGCACGGAGGAATTTGTCCCCCGTCAACATATGGATTTCTATATCCAAATCCATCAAATTGTCGATAACCGCTGGACTTTCTGGGCGCAATTCATCGCGATATTCAATCACCCCCAGCAACTTGCCATTACTCGCTACCCACATTTGTCCTTGGTCATTTGTCCTTTGTCCTTTGTCCTTTGTCCTTTGGTTATTCATACAAGTGAAAAAAGACAAGGGACAAAGGGCAAAATCCTTAATTCCCTCCTGAAGCAGAAATCGACTGCTCCCGACTAAAATCGTTTCTGATTCCACTTGGGCGCGCATTCCTAAACCAATACTATATTCATATAAATGAGCATTTAAATGCGACACTTGCATTTCTTCGGCATAACGAACCACTGCCATTGCTACCGGATGCTTCAGATGCCCCTCGGCGGCGGCGGCTAAAGCCAAAATCCGCTCTTCTGATGTGTCACTGTATGACTTCACTCCTACTACTACCACGTCCCCTCGCGTCAGGGTGCCGGTTTTATCAAACACAACGGCATCCACTTCCGCCAACTTCTCCAGAGCCCGACCGCTTCTAATCAGGATGCCCCGTCGCGCCGCTGCAGTCAAAGATGCTAGCACGGCGGTGGGAACAGAAACCCGAATGCCCGTAACAAAATCTAGGGTGAGGATGGAAGCAACCCGCGCCCAACTGCCCGTAGCCATCCACACTCCTCCTGATAGCAACAAAGCCGGTATGATTGCCTTATCCGCCAGATTCGCCGCGTAGTTTTCCATCCGCGTATCGAAAACCGGCGCTTCTTGCACCAACTTAATCGTTTGTCCAGCGCGAGTGGCGTCACCAGTGCTAGTAACTAAAATCCAGATTTGCCCTTCCCGCACCAGAGTAGAGGCTAATACATCTTGCCCCTCGGCACGGTTAACGGGTAGGGGTTCGCCTGTTAATTTTTGTTCATCGATCAGGGCACTACCTCGGACGATTTTGCCATCTACGGGTATTTGTTCTCCCGGATAGATGATGACGGTATCTCCCGGTTGCAGCATTTCTGTACTCACCCGCTCCTGCACGCCATCATCACGCTCTACCCAAACCTCTGAAGGCAAACCAGAGAGCAGGTCCAGGGTTTCTCGTCCTGTGGCGCGCTCAGTACGATCGCGTATCGCATCCCCCACCTCATGCAGCACCAGCAACAACGCAGGCGCCAGGGGGTTCCCAGATGCCGCCGTGGCACTCAAGGCCATTAAATCCAGGCAGTCAATATTGAGGCGATGTTCTTGCCAGATGCTGGATAGGGCTTTTTTCGCTACAGGAGCGCTAGCGGCGACGATCGCTCCCCCCACCATCAAACCAGGTACGGGGAACCCCAACCACGATAATCCCGCCAACACCGCCGCCAATGCCGACGGGGGGACGGGGGGCAGGGGAGAGGGGAGATGGGGAGGAGGGGGAAGAGGGGGAAGAGGGGGAAGAGG
>DVDU01000047.1 GCA_015296065.1 Oscillatoriaceae cyanobacterium M33_DOE_052
CCCCCCGTCCCCCCGTCTCCCCAAGGGCTGGTTTACGAGAGAGCCTTCAGATGAGACAATGGGAGAAAACTTATTTTCCAGCAGAATCTAACCGCACGATTATGGCTAAAATTCAGTTTTCCAGGGGTATTGACGAACCAGCAGTGCCAGACGTGCGCCTCACCCGCTCTCGGGATGGTCGCAGTGGAACGGCCACTTTTTACTTCGAGAGACCCCAAGCTCTCAATAAGGAAAGCACTGATGAAATCACTGGGATGTATTTGATTGATGAAGAAGGAGAAATCACCAGTCGGGAAGTGAAAGCCAGATTCGTCAACGGCGAACCTGTGGGTATAGAAGCTACCCATGTGATGAAATCTCCCGCCGACTGGGAGCGGTTTATGCGGTTCATGGAAAGCTACGCGGCGGAAAATGGATTGGGCTTTACTAAGTCTCAATCAGGCAGCTAATCTACCTCTAGGTGCAACCCAGCTATGGGACTGTAGGTTGGGTTGAGGAACGAAACCCAACACCCAAGCAACCCCCCACCATTTTAGCGAAAATGACCACAATTCCTCATTCTGATTCCTCGGCTCGCCCGATTAAATGCGCGATCGTTACTGTGAGCGATACTCGCACTCCCGAAACTGACCGCAGCGGGCAGTTGATTCAGCAGTTGCTGGTGTCTTCTGGTCACATAGTGACGGCTTACTCGATTCTCAGAGATGAACCAGAATTGATTAGCGCCAAGCTAAAATTACTGTGCGAACCCCCCCAGGGGTCGCGTCAGCATCGTCAGGATGTGGAGGCATTGATTTTTAATGGTGGTACTGGTATTGCTCCTAGAGATACCACTTATGATGCGATTTCTGGCTTGTTGCAAAAAACCCTCCCCGGCTTTGGGGAGGTGTTTCGCTGGCTGAGTTATCAGGAAATTGGCTCCCGGGCGATCGCTTCCCGGGCGATCGCTGGCGTCTATCAAGACAAAATCATCTTTTCTCTTCCCGGTTCCACCAAAGCCGTCCAACTCGCCCTAGAAAAGCTGATTATACCAGAACTGGTTCACCTAGTCAACCAATTAAATCCCACCCAAATTTGATGCCAGTAGCAGGGGGGGCCATGCTTTACCCAAGCAAGAATCGCGGGAGGAAAATATATGAGAAAGCATTGCCCACCCTACCTGTTTAAAATTATGGTATTTGTTATGAGCGCTACAGTTAATAATAACAGCATCCCCTTAAGATGAGATAATTTTTTTGATTTGGTAAAATTTTTTATAATTTCGGTAGACCAAGAAATTATAAAAATATTTGGAAAAATCACCTTTTCAGATGATTTAAGGTTATAATCAAAGCCGAATCAATTGGGCTTGTCATTGGTGATTTGTCCAGCAGTACCTTGTGCTGTCACCAAGGACAAAGGACAAAGGACAAAGGACAAAGGACAAAGGACAAAGGACAAAGGACAAAGGACAAAGGACAAAGGACAAAGGACAAAGGACAAATGGACATCATCTCAAATACCGTGGCGCTATCGCGGTTGCAATTTGCAATTACCGCCATATTTCATATGCTCTGGCCCGTCCTAACCACGGGGATGGGGATTTATTTAGTCATCGTGGAAGGAATGTGGTTAAAAACCCGCAATCCCGCCTACTATCACCACGCTCGGTTTTGGGCAAAGTTCTATGTATTGAATTTCGGTATCGGCGTGGCGTCAGGAATTCCAATGGGATTTCAATTTGGCACCAACTGGGCGCCTTTTTCAGAAGCAGTAGGCAACTTTTTTGGCAGCGTTATCGGGTTTGAAGCCTCTTGGGCATTTATGCTAGAAGCTGCGTTTTTAGGGATAATGCTGTTTGGGTGGGAGCGGGTAAACCCGGCAATTCACTACTTATCTACGATTTTAGTCGCTTTTGGGGCGAATTTATCCACATTTTGGATTTTGACGGCTAACTCTTGGCTGCAAACCCCGGCGGGTGGGGAATTGGTTGATGGCAAGTTTATCGTCAAAGATTACTTTCAGGCAATTTTAAACCCGTTTATGGCAAACAGCGTGATGCACATGTTTTTGGCAACGCTAGAAACTTCGCTATTTGTGATTGGCGGGATTAGTGCTTGGTATGTGTTGCAGCGGCGACATGAGGAGTTTTTTGCTAAGTCGTTTAAGATTGCTTTAGCCGCCGCGATCGCCGTGGCTCCCCTGCAAATCTACGTGGGTCACTTGAGCGGCGAACAAGTCCATCAATATCAACCCGCCAAACTCGCCGCAATGGAGGCGCAGTGGGAAACAATCCCCGCAGGTCAGGCTGCACCCTGGAGCGCGATCGCCATTCCCAACGAGAAAGCGCAACAAAACGACTGGGAAATCGCCATCCCCAACGCACTAGGCTACATCCTGGAACTGAAAAAAGAACTTTCAGAACCAGTGCGCGGTTTGAAAGAATGGCAACCGAGCGATCGACCCCACATGATTGGCCTAATTTACTACTCCTTCCGCATTATGATAGCCATTGGCTTCTACTTCGCCGCCGTAATGCTTTGGAGTACATTGCAGTGGCTGCGCGGGCAACTTTCCCCCACCAATATCGCGAAACAGAGCTGGTTAATGTGGGCCTGGATATTCGCTGCCCCCCTCGGATATATCGCCGTTGAATGCGGCTGGATTGTCCGTTGCGTTGGCCGCCAACCCTGGGTTTTATACAACCAAATTCGCACCGTGGATGCCGCCTCTAACCTCCCCCCCGGTAACGTCTTAGCCTCCCTCACCGGCTATACCGTAGTTTACAGCCTGCTATTTATTGCGGCCTTGTATTTCGGCAGTCGCATTATCCGCACCGGGCCCAATCTCAACCTCCCCCTACCAGGCAGCGAAACCCCAGCCGTAGTGACGAAAGCTGGGGAATTCTTACCCGACGAACGCCCCCTAGAAGCAAAACAGTAGGGCAGATTATGGAAACACTACAATACTTTCTCCCCCAAGTTTGGTTTGTCATTTTAGCCCTATTCCTGTTTCTCTATGTCATGCTCGATGGATTTGACTTAGGAGTAGGCATCCTGTCGATAACCTCATCCTCCGAGCAGCGGCGCAGCATCTTGATGACCAGCTTGAGTAACATTTGGGATGCCAACGAAACTTGGTTAATCCTCATGGGTGGCGGTTTATTTGGGGCATTTCCCATCGCCTACGGCACCATCTTAACCGCCCTGTATATCCCAATTACCCTGATGATTTTCGGGTTTATCTTTCGCGGCGTTGCCTTTGAATTCCGCGAGCAAGCTAACCGCAAATTCTTTTGGAATATCGCTTTTGGTGCTGGCAGCTTCATCGCCGCTCTCGGCCAAGGTTTCGCCCTCGGCGGCGTTCTCAAAGGCATTAATGTAGATGCCAACGGTCACTTTATTGGGGGCACTTGGGACTGGTTGAGCTGGCAGTCGGTTGTCGTAGCGCTTACTCTCATCCAAGGCTATGTGTTAATCGGCTCCACTTATCTGATTTGGAAAACAACGGAATCGTTGCAAAAAACTCATTATCAAACGGCAAAAATTGCCGCCATCACCACTCTAATTGGCGCCGTTTTAATCACCATTGTCACCCCCATCTTTTATGAAAGCGCCAGAGACAGACTTTTTCAGCAACCCCTAGTTTACATCTTCGCCGCCATCCCCCCGCTAGCGATTTGGCTGATTTGGCAGCTCCTCCAAAGTCTCAACCGTCAGCAAGAGCGCGCCCCTTTTGTCTGGACGATTTTGCTCTTCGTCCTCACCTTTTTTGGGCTGGGATTGATTGTGTTTCCCTACATCATTCCTAGCCAAATCACCATTTACCAAGCCGCCGCTGACCCCAGCTCCTTGGTGATTATGATTATTTTCATCGGCTTTCTCATTCCCATCATGCTTTTCTATAACATCTACCAGTACATCGTTTTTCGCGGCAAAGTCACGGAAAATGAACACGGAGAATAGCAAATTAAAGGTTTGTAGTTGGGCTTTAGCCCAAATTCCAGAGGGCTAAAGCCCAACTACAAACTTTGAATAATGCTAATCTGGTCGTCGCTGCTGACCCTTACGGATATCCGCCAAAGAAGTGCCGATACCTTGGATAATGCCCTGACCGATGAAGCCAATTCCCCGACCCAATTGTAACAGCAGGTAGCGGCCACCGCTACCGATACCCAGCAGGATAGAGCGGACTCGCGGTGAGATAGCGTCTCTGGTTTCTAAAAGTAGGGTTACTGCCTGTTGGACGCCGTTGAGTTGGGCTAATTCCTGATTGCGAGCGCCGTAAACTGGCCGATTTTTAATGCCCCGATCGTCAATAACCGCCAGCAAATATTGGCTTTCAAATATAGCCTTGGGCTCTAGCCAGTATTTCTCCCACCGGTATTTCCAAGAAAGATTATTTCTAAACCGCTCAATTTCTCTAGTAGAAATCCAACGCCGGTCATAAAAATTTTGCTTTATTTCTTCCACATCGGCAAACCGGTTGAGCAGCGGTTGAATGGTAGCATTAGCCACCCTCAGTGTTAAATTGTGCAGCAGAAATTCAGCTTGCTGCATCGCTTCGGGTGTGCCAGACCCATAAGAGTCATTTTCAACAGTTAAGGGGGTTTGAAATAGCAGGTGAGAGAATAACTCCACTACCAATGGTATTTTGTCCAGAATATTTTCTCTAACGTTCCGTTCATCTTGGAGCAAAACCGGGACGATTTCTAACTGACGATCCACCACCAGCACCGAAGTGTATTTGCCAAAAAATTCCGTAGTTGTATCCACCCACAAATCCCGTAACAACCCGCGACGTAAAGACTGCAGTTGCTCTGGCGCAACTTGGGAAAATCTTAGCTTTGAAAGCAAATCCTCCAACTGGCGCAAAATGAGGAAGCAGAGCTGCTGTTTCTTTTCCTGGCGTAAGATATCAATTTCCAAGGCCACATCCGTCAAATTCCGCAATTGGGTCTGGCCGAGTTTATCCAGAGTCGCCTCAAACAAAGCAGCTTGAAGCCCTTTGGCTAAAGTGGTATCTACCGGGAAGGAAAGGGAACTGGGGGGAATGGGGGGTTGGGGTTGGGTGGGGGGATGGGGAGACTCGGAGACTCGGAGACTCGGAGACTCGGAGACTCGGAGACTCGGAGACTGGGAACCGAAAACCCAATTGACAATAGTGCGAGCTGCCACCACTTCTCGCCGCCTGCCAGAGAGAAAAAACCTGTCCCACGGGGAAAGAGATGGCTGACGCAACAGAGCATCTAGGGCCGCCACCTCAGCGTCCATTTGCTGGCGAGGTTGGGTGCCCAGGGCCGCCAAAAGTTTGGGCAGAGTCGATCGCCGGTTGGGTGACGCCGAAGGTTGACCCATACCGCCGGTGGCGGGAGACTGGGGCGGCCAATAAGTGTGACCTGCTGCTACTTGGCGAATGGCGCTGACCAAAGTTTTGGGGTCTCCCCGTTTGGAGCAATAACCCTTGGCGGCTGCAAATGCTACCAGTGAGGGAGTTTCAGTGAAGGAACTCAGGAGCAAAATTGGCACCTGGGGGTATTGTGAAGCTACCTGCTCGTAGAGAGTAATCCCTGATATGGTATCTCCCTGTGGGCTGCCCTGGTCTAAATCTAAGATTACTAAGTCTAAATTTGAGGGCGGCACAGGGGAGGCGCTGTCAGAAAGCGCGGGTGGGCGCTGTGTTTCAAGATCGCGAACAGTGCTTTGATTCTGGAATTGATTTGAGAAACCGATTTTTTCGTCATTTAAATGAAATTTACGTTCAATAGTTTTGTCTGATAATAATTCTGTATTTTCAGACGAATTTTCATTAAAATGATTAGCTAAATTTTGCGGATTTAAATCGGTCTGATTCAAAAAAACTTGGGCTAGTAGCTCCAAGACGATCGCACCCTGAGAACAAGATGCCACCAATTCCAGATCAGGTAACGGAGCCAAAATAGCCTCCAACCCCAGGAGGAGTAGGCGGTCATCGGAACTCGCCAGAATGTGGCAGCGGCGGTCATTGGTCATTTCTGAGTTTTATCGGCAATTAATTGTCAATCCCTGATCGATTTAGCTGCGGTTGTTTCGGCTGTGCCCGCCCCCCAGGTCGGCGCAGCTATCCTAGGGCAGATCTTGAGTCAACCGCTACTCAATTTGGTCAATCGGGGGTGGTTCAGCGGGGGCGCTAGCAGCGGGAGCGGGAGCTGGTGCTGGCTCTGGCTCTGGGGCGTAAGCTGGCTCTGGCTCTGGGGCGTAAGCTGGCTCTGGTGGTGGGGCGTAAGCTGGCTCTGGCGGTGGTGCATAGGCGGGCTCCGGCGCATAAACTGGCTCCGGCTCCGGGACGTAAGCTGGTTCCGGGGCTGGGACATAGGCGTTCTCTGCTTCTTCTCGGGCACGAATGGCTTCGAGTTGGGCGGACCACCGGTAAATCGCGGCTTGGGCTTCGGAATAGAGAGGCCGATCGGGGTAGATTTGGTAGGCAGTATTGATTGCCGCTGCAAGACTGCCTTGAGCGGCTAGGGCGGCGGCTTGTTCCAGAATCGGCTTATCCTCAGCGAGTTGGAGGTCTTTTGACCACTTGTCGATCCGGTCTTTGGCTTCTTGATACAGAGCCCTCTGGGGTTGAATCTTGGTGGCCGTGGCAATGGCCGCTTGGAGTTTTCCTTGTCCGGCGAGTGTTACGGCTTGAGCCAAAATCGGCTGGTCTTCGATCCGTTCAATCTGCTTTTTCCATTTGAAAATTGCGCTTTGAGCAACAGGGCGGAGGGGGCGGCCTAATTCCACCCTAGAGGCAGTGGCAATGGCCTCTGTGAGATTGGGGATTTGACCACCTTTGGCCACAGAATTGGCTTGAGCTAAGAGCAAGCGGTCTTCGCGGCGGGCGATGTCCTGTCGCCAGCGGGCGATCGCGGTTTGGGCGTGAACCCGTCGGGGACGATCGCTTGTGATCATCTGGGCTTGGTCGATCGCCAGTTGCAGTGCCCAAGGCATACCCAAACCAGCGGTAACATTGGCCAATTGGATTTGGAGCAAATCTGCCAAATTTGCCGTTAAGGAAGCTTGCAGCTTTTGAGCGGGTTGATACAGCCCACTGTTTGCGGGAATCTGGCTCGCTGCCGCTGCTGCCTCCATATAAGCGAGGATGCGGTTTCCTGGCACTCCCATCTGGGCATCTTGCGCCACCGCCACCGCTGCTCCCACCAGCTTGATCAGGTGATCAGCGTCAGCCTTCACTGGTGCGTCATTAGGCACCCACTTCGCTGCCGCGAGAGCCCCAGTGGCATCCCCTGCCTGCCAGCGCTGTTGGGCTTGGGTGAGGAGCTTCTGACTCCAGGAAGCAATATCCTTTTTCGCCAATTCGGCTACGTAAGTTTGCTGGTTAATTTGTCTGGCTTCATCGATCGCCAGGACCAAATCGGCCACGGTTTCCCACTGGGCAAGATAGCGAGCATTTTCTAGCCTAGCCCACGCTTTCTGTTCCCGGTTGATTTGGTTTTTCAGCTCGCCGTAGCGCACCGTTTGCCAATAGACATTATCCAACAGCAACAGCTCTCGGGCTTGGGTTTCTGCGGCTGCCCAATTCTGCTTTTGCAAAGCCGCTTGCGCTTTATCGTAGATGGTCTTGCCTCGGTCCCAATTGCCCTCCCAAGTGGCCACCTCACCCATAATCTGGTCGTAAACAGGGGAAGACTGGGGGATTTTTTGCACCAGAGCCATCGCCCCTTTCAAGTCACCAGCAGTGAACTTCTGCCGTGCCATGTCCATGAGTTGTTTTGACCATTCCCCCAGCAGATTTTGGGATTGAGACCGCAGGGGGCTATCTTCTGGCCAGCTCAACACCAGATTTATCGCTGTTTCCATAGAGGCGATATCACCAGACCTGGCCGCCAAATCGGCACAGTAGAGCCGATCGCGCTCTAGTGCATTGATCCCCAACTCCTCGCAGTTCACCTGAGCGGGCATAGTTAGCAAGCCTCGCAGGGCGAAAATTCCCACGCCACTACAGATGATGACCAAACCCAGCCACAAGGAAGGCCAGCTCAATAAAATCTTTTTCGACTTACCCCAAGCCACACCCAGGTTTAGGTGGGGCGCTTGGCCAATCAGAGAAAAATTTTCCTCCTGGTTCTCAGAAGCCTCGGTGATGGCATGGTCCGTGACTGGTGCTTCTTGACCAACCGTCTCCTCCTGGGGGGGGGACGGGGCGACTTCTAGATGGGGGGAATCAAATATGGGAGCTAACACCGGCTCAGTTTCTCCCTGTGGCCGAGCTGCCACCTTCCCGCTGTGGAAATTTCGGAAAAAGCGGAGCGCCAATAGCAGGGCTTTTTGCCGCCGCCTTTTTAGTTTGTGGGGTAATTGCATGCTGAAGTTGTCAAATTCTTTTCTCACCATTGCAACAGAGCTGTCCCTCTCGGGGGAATACCAGTTTTTTATCTTGTGGTGATTTTGGCATAACCACCGGTTAGTAACGAAGCATACGGCGACGCTGCCACGGCGTTCATCTGTTGGGGCTGCCCACATAAGTCGCCGCTGGGAGCGAGCGAGGGCTACGCTTTCCCTACCGGTGCGGCGCCGCCCACCGTTAGGGAAAGCGTAGCGCCCTGACGGAGAGCCTGTAACTAGGGGATGCAACGTCCTTAATGTGCGTCGCGCCAGCTAGTATGCTGATTTTTCCTGCTTTCCAGATGGGTTATCCCTTTGACTGTAGGATAAGTCTAGGCTAGAGTGCCGCCTGGATCGGACAATTCCAAAGGAGAAGCCTTTCACCCCTATCGTCTTCCGCACTCTGGAGGTGCAATTGCTGAATTGCCCTGACCAGTTGTTATGTAAGTGTAAATTAATTGTCTTAAGTTAACATCATCTTAGCGGTTGGCCTTTCCGGAGTCATCTTTGCCCATTGGGGCAGAAACCCCCACGGGAACCCAATTAGGTCTAAGCTCTTGGGCTGATCAGCATTTGCCCTCCACCCCAGATATTGATGATGTTGCGGCACTGTACGATGCCCTATCCCGACTTTGGTGGGTGGGTTTGTCTGTTGTTGATGTGGATCCCGGCGGTGGTGGCTCCGGCCATTCGGAACAGCCGGTTTCTGCAACGACATTTTCCCAAGCGGCAATACTGCTGGTAATACTGCCGTTTTCCTCTGGTGACGTGGCTCCTGAACTCCAACCGTAAAAATCAATCCTATAGTCAGTGATGCGGACTCCGGTTTGTTTTTCTACCTCCTCTAACAGTGATTTGGGTAATTTTACATGTACATCGAGCATGGCTCCGGTGTCGATGCAGTTCACATGACTGTGAGAGTCGCTGATGTTTCCGTATCGGCGACCGTCCGATCGCTCAATACATTCGATAATGCCTTGGCTGGATAGAGCCTCTAAGTTCTGATAAACAGATGTGTGTCCTATGGCCTTACCTTGTCTATTTAACCGATCATAGATTTCTCGAGCGGAAAGGTGTTCTCTGGCTTGCCAGAGCAATTCCAGAATAAAGCGCCGCTGCTGACTCAAGCGCATCCCCATTTCCCGACACCGATTCAAAGCCTCTTCAAAAGAAGAAATTGGTTTCACGGGCACCATCTCCTAAAAGCCTGATTTTTTCGATCTTACTCACGCCCTCAAGCACCGGAGCATTGCTGGTGGGTAGAGGAAGGGGACAAACGATTAGCCTCCACGCCATAAACGCTGTTGCTGTGCGATTAAGAGTTAGGTCAGCACTGCTGCTTGGGCGCCTCTGGATCCCCCACAATCTACACCCCCACAGGCTTGCCGGTCAAAAGGGGGGACCCTTCTGCTCTTCGGCTGTGCGATCGAGGGGGTAGAGCGGTTGGGACAAGGCATGAGGTGTCCCTACTTTAATGGTTAATTCTATCTCAGGTTTCTGGAGTCCGTCTGGCGGTGAGGGCCAAGTGATGGCCAGAATGCTGCTCAAACCAGCCAGATGGCATCCCCCCAACCCTCCAATCAATCGGGGGGCTTGGAAGTTTTTCCGCCCAGTTGATGGCATTTTGGTAAACTACAACAAATGTTTCTCCCAAACATTTTTTTCGTGGGGGCGGTGACGCTCTCACGGACAACTGGCACTTTCGGTTTCCTCGGTAGTCAGAATGGCCAATATTATCAAGCTCAATCAGGCTTGCCTCCTTTCCCTGGATTTGTCAAGAGTTCAAGACGCGATCGCCTCATGGCCGGGTCAAAATTCGGCGGTGGTGCCTGAGCCGCTCCGATTTGACATTGACTATCCCCGCTCCCCCGATGACCCTCGCGAATTATCGGAAATCCCGGAAATCCGGCTGTGGTTTATTCGCCTAGATGTTCAGTATCCTTGGTTTCCGCTGTTGCTCGATTGGCAATCAGGAGAGTTAGCTC
Organism: Oscillatoriaceae cyanobacterium M33_DOE_052; assembly: GCA_015296065.1. GTDB lineage: Bacteria > Cyanobacteriota > Cyanobacteriia > Cyanobacteriales > Laspinemataceae > Koinonema. The sequence goes on from DVDU01000047.1 coordinate 10,334, forward strand.
GCTACGCGGCGATGCTTGTCCCTCACGAGTTTCACCGCACCGAAGGTATTCAGTATAATCCTGAAGCGCTGGAAATTTTTGTGATGCGAGTATGTTTCGCGATCGCCTCCCAGCTTCAACTCCAAGGACTCCCCACCCGCTCTAAACTTATGAACTTTGCCCAGGTTTTCGGCTATGAACTCGATGATGATTTTTTTGCACTCATCGAATCTGCTTCTTAACCCTCGGCGCGGATTTTTCCTGAATTACTCTTGACAAAATCTCTTGGAAGTGCTATGTCACTATGGAAGTTGACAAATTGGCCAGGGGCGCACCCAAACGCCTTAAAATCAATAAAGTCAACTGCAAGAGCTTATCGCCGATAGTGTTATGGTTTTTCGATGTTCGCGAATGGGCCAGCCAAATCAAGCCCTCCCCCGCTTTGGTACGTCTGGTGGGCGGTGCTTCCTGGCTCTGGCTCTGGTCCTCACCTGTCTGCTGGCCTTCTCGTCACCGGTAATGGCAGGGCTTAAAGACGACAATTTCGACGGCAACATCTACGCCCTCTACGGCGGCAATGGCTCCCTCGTCCCGCCAAAAGTCACCCTGGCAGAAGCTCTCAAACGGGATGATAAACCGGCTCTGCTGGTGTTCTATGTGGATGATAGCAGCGATTGCAAGCAGTATGCTACGGTGGTTTCTCAGCTTCAGGCATACTACGGTTCGGTGGCAGATTTTCTGCCTGTGAGCGTCGATACAATTCCGGTTAAGTCAGTATATAGTCCTTCGGAACCGGGTTATTACTACCAAGGTGTAGTCCCCCAAACCGTGTTGCTCGACCAGTCGGGGAAATTGGTGTTTAACGGTTTGGGACAAGTGCCTTTTGAGCAGGTGGATGATGCCTTTCGTGAGGTATTTAACTTGCTGCCTCGATCGGTGTCTCTGGAGTTGAAGCAACGACCCGTTAACGAACTCAATACTGAATTGGCTCCCTAAGTGGTTGGGGTGAGGGGAAGAGGGGGAGGGGTGGGAAGAGG
>DVDU01000116.1 GCA_015296065.1 Oscillatoriaceae cyanobacterium M33_DOE_052
CCCGTCTCCCCGTCTCCCCGTCCCCCCCTCCCCCCATCTCCCCGTCACCCCATCTCCCCCATCACCCCGTCACCCAGCCCCACTGGTTCGGAGCCGCTCCACGGAGACTGTATTGGGGCAGGGGCGTCCCTGCTCGAAGTCAGAGATATTGCCTAGAGTAGTTTCGGCGATATTTTGGAGGGCATTGGCAGTGAAAAATGCCTGGTGTCCGGTAATCAGGACATTGGGGAAAGTGAGCAGACGCTGGAACACGTCATCGGTAATGACGCGATCGGATAAGTTCTCAAAAAAGAGTTCCTCCTCCTGCTCGTACACATCTAAACCCAGATAGCCGATTTTACCCGATTTGAGAGCAGCGATCGCGGCTTGAGTGTCAATCAGAGCCCCCCGACTGGTATTAATCAGCATCACCCCTACTTTCATCAAACCCAGAGACACCTCATTAATGATATGGTGAGTTGAGGGCAGCAAGGGACAATGGAGAGTAATGATATCCGAGGCACCAAATAGGTCCGGTAGCGGCACATATTCCACACCGATGGCCACACAATCCGGATTAGGCGCTAGATCATAGGCGAGGAGACGACAGCCAAAGCCCCGTAAAATCCCCGCCACAAGGGCGCCAATCTTGCCCGTACCCACAATTCCCACTGTGCGTCCGTATAAGTCAAACCCGAGCAATCCATCTAGAGCGAAATTGCCTTCCCGTACCCGGTTGTAGGCGCGATGAATGTTGCGGTTGAGACTCAAAATCAGCCCCACAGTGTGTTCTGCTACCGCATAGGGAGAATAAGCAGGAACCCGGACGATCGTCATCCCATGCGATCGAGCCGCCACCAGGTCCACATGATTAAACCCCGCAGAACGCAGGGCAATTAATCGCACCCCCACTTGAGCCAGAGTCGCGATCGCCAGCGCATCTAAATGATCGTTGACAAAAGCACAAATCGCCTCAAAGCCAACCGCCAGAGGCGCCGTATCAGCAGTTAAGCGGGGCTCAAAAAACACCAACTCGTGTCCGTAGGTAGCGTTAGCCGCCTCGAGAAACTGGCGATCGTAAGACTTGGTGCTGAAAACAGCAACTTTCATAACCTTTTCCAGGGCAACAGTGTTGTGTGGATTATAGATGACCCTACCAGGAACCAGACTTACAGCCCCTCTCCCCACCCTCCCCCCCGGCACCCCCACCCCAGGTATGGGGTCACCATCCCCATTTGCCCAACCAAACCCGATCGGGCAATGTTTATTACTAGCACCATCCCCAAAACTACCATATCCGAACACCATCAAGTGTCGCCTCAGCATCCCCAGCAAAATTCCCCCCAACAACCGCTCTTACCCGATCTATTTGACTAACTACTCGATCGAGCCCAAATTCACAGGCTGCCCACCAGAAAAATTACCTATGAGTAGCATCTCCAAAGCACATCAGCCGCACCCATTTGGTCGCCGCTTTTCGCTCAACTCCGAGAAATAAACCACAGCATTAACATCCGTAAAATTACAGAAATCCGGGGGCTTGCCCCCCTTGGGGAGTCTGGGTCAGCGTCGGAGACCAAAAACCAGGTTTTTCTGAGTATTGAGTAGCCCAGCGCCAAAATTTGGCAACATCAACCCCAGTTCTTGCTCTAGCAATTTTCCCCCATGTCTGCTATAATCGCGAAATGGCAAATTAAATGCCTTGTAACTGAAAATCAGGGATAAGTTACTCCCCGTCGAAATATTCAGCCGTATAGTCAGGGTCGCCCATCACCAAAACCAAACCAAGAAGCAAAATTACTGGGTGTTAATCTCGCTATATTTGCCAAATTGACTACAGACTAACTGCCCGCATCCCCCTGATTATAGAAAACCAGGGCACTTGCAAAACAAGGGGGGAAAAAGATATCCCAGCTTCAAGGCAAAAACCGGGTTTCTGCAATTAAGGGTATTATCCCTGGACAAGGATTATTTCCCAACAACCCGGTTTCTATAATGTAATCAACAGCAAGCGTCAAGCGACTCTTGGCAACGCCCCATTATTCATCTATTATCTGTTTCATGGGGTCGTAGGGGCACAGCATCGACGGGATAACAAAATGCGACGAACAATCTCAATAACGCCGTGCCCACGCCCACAGCAGGAGCTGCTGGCAATTATCTGTTTGATGGAGTCGTAGGGGCACGGCATCGACAGGATAGCAGATGTAACGAATAATCTCAATCTTGCGCCGTGCCCCACGGTCAGGGTGGGCGTGCATTGTTTCGCTTATAGCCGCCATCTAAGGTGAAAGCCCCATGAATGCAACAATTGGAACAACACTAAAAGGACGATATCAAATTATCGCCGACCTAAAAAGGAGGGCATTTGGCAAAACATATCGCGCCATCCGCCTCGCTCCCGGTGAGCCACGATCGTCCGGAGTGGGGGACTTCTGGAGTGGGGGAAGTGTGGGAAGTGTGGGGAGTGTGGGGAGTAATCTTCCCCCTCTTCCCACCCCTCCCCGTCCCCCCGTCCCCCCGTCCCCCCTCGAATGCGCCGTACAGATATTTCAGCCCCCCAGCTCTCACCCGCTGATTTGGGAATCAGCGAAACAACGCTTTGAACAGGAGCTATCAATACAGACCCGGTTAGGCGAACATCCCCAAATCCCCAGCATTATCGAAGGCTTCCAAGAGAACCAAGAACTATGTGTCGTGCGGGAATACATCCCCGGTCAATCCTTAGAGCCGGAGATGAAACAGCCGTGGAGCCCCGATCGCGTCATCACCATGCTCCAAGAAGTGCTGACCATCCTGGACTTCGCCCACCAGTGCGGCGTCATCCACGGTAACATCACCCCCACCAACCTGATCCGGCGGTCTTGGGATAGCAAAATCGTCCTGATTGACTTTGCTCGCATCAAAGAAATCGAGACGATCGTCCTGTCGCCGGAGGGAGTTGCCAAAACCTCAGCCGTAGGGACTCCCGGCTATATGCCGATCGAGCAGCTACACGGCAAACCGGCGTATGGCAGCGACATTTACGCCCTCGGAATTACCGCCATTCAGGCCCTAACCGGCGTCAGCCCCCGCCAACTAGAACGAGAACCAAAAACCGGCCAAGTCATCTGGCACCATCTGGCCCCAGTATCAGAAGACCTGATGGCCATCCTAGACCAAATGGTCTGCGCCGATATCTCCGGGCGCTACCAAAGCGCCGCCGCCGTTCTGCACGACCTCGCCGGTTTAGACAAAATTAACCGAGTCCTCCACGGACATTACCAAATCATCGATGTCCTCTTCCTCTCTCCCCTAGGCACCACCTTCCTGGCTCGAGACATGCAGCGGGCAGACTATCCCTTCTATGCCATCAAAGAAATCCAGCCCAGTCTAGTGGTTGAGGACGCCTCCGTAAATCGCCTCATGGCCGCCTTTGATGAAGTGGCACAGGTACTATCCACCCTAGGAAACCATCCATCCATCCCTCACTTAGTCGATGATTTTGCCGAGGGCGGTTGCTTCTATTTAGTGCAAGAGTTTATCGAGGGAGAGTCCGCGTTAGTCCCTGGAGCTAGATGGGACGAGGCACAAGCCCGACAGTTCTTAGTCGAAGCCCTCAAACTATTAGACCATCTGCACCAACACCACTGCTACTGCCTAGCCCTCGACCCCAGTTGTTTGCGGCGGCGTCACTCCGACGGCAACATTGTCCTCGCAGATTTCAGTTTCGTGAAGACACCAGCAGAGGCTTTGGACGCCGGAGTTTGGTTACTTCCCGGCTATATGCCCGCCAGAGCCCGAGAAGGAGTCCTCCGTCCCAATAGCGATATCTATGCTCTGGGGATGTTGGTGATTCAGGGGCTCACGGGAATTCATCCCGGAATGCTGCCTCGGGATAATAGCTCCCGGCTACTCTGGCGGGCTCAGACCCAGGTCAGCGACCAGCTCGGGGCAATCTTGGATAAGATGGTGCTACCTTATTTTCGCGATCGCTATCAAAGCGCCCAGGAGGTGCTAGCCGACATTTCCCGTCCCGGGAGACCGGGAGACGGGGGGAGTGTGGGGAGTGTGGGGAGGGTGGGGAGTGTGGGAAGCAATCTTCCTCCCTCTCCTCCCCCTCTTCCCACCCCTCCCCCTCTTCCCCCTCTTCCCACCCCTCCCCGTCTCCGAGTCCCCCCGTCCCCCCGTCTCCGAGTCCCCGCCTCTGTGCGAAAGACGAGTTTCATTGTCTTAGGAGTCGTCTGTTTGGCTGTGGCTGGGATGGCGGCTTTAGCCGGGATGCAGAAATGGCAGCGGTTCCATGCCGCAGACAAGTATATCGAGGAGGCGAATTCTTTCTTAGATGAACGACTGGGTAGCTCGGCTTTGGGGAAATGTGACTGGGCAATTTCCATTGCCAGCGACTACGCCGAGGCTTGGAAATGTCACGGCGACGCCCTCTATATCCTAGAGCGCTATAAAGCCGCCCTAGTCTCCTACCAAAAAGCCGTAGCTCTGGAACCGAAAAATCCCAAATACTGGAACAACCAAGGCGAGACTCTCTACCAAATGGGGGACTACGCGGCGGCGATCGCGGCGCACGATCGAGCCCTCGCCGCCGACAAGCGCAACAGCGCCGCCCGCAAAGGTCGGGGACTAGCCTTAATCGGTCTCAATCGCTACTCTGACGCCGTAGCAGAATTTGACCAAGCAATTGCCTTAGACCCCTCCGACCCCAAATCCTGGGAAAATAAAGGCTTAGCCCTAGAATACCTCTCTAACCCCACCAGTGCCAGAGAAGCCTACCAAGAAGCGATCGCCGTCTATGACGGCAAGCTGGCGGCGCAACCCAAATCCCCCACCATGTGGGTAGAGCGCGGGCGGGTACTGAGCAAACTACAACGCTCTAGCGAAGCCCTCGCCTCCTACGATAAAGCCCTAGAAATTAACCCCCAATTCTACCTCGCTTGGAACGCCAAAGGCAGCACCCTTTACAGTATGGGAGAATTTGACGCCGCCGTAGCTGCCTACGACCAAGCCCTAGAAATCAACCCCGAATTTTACACCGCTTGGCACAATCGGGGCGCCGTTCTCAATGCCGGACTCGGGCGATATGAAGAAGCCATATCCTCTTATGAAAAAGTCCTAGAAATTAACCCCAGCTTTTATCATGCTTGGCGAGATAAAGGCGCCGCCTTAGCCGCCATGTCCCGCTACAAAGATGCCATAGAAGCCTTCGATAAAGCCCTGAAAATCGAACCCAACGACCACAAATCCTGGGTCAGCCGAGGTCTCGCCCTCACTGAACTGGCAAGGGATGAAGAAGCTCTCGCCTCCTTTGACAAGGCTATTACCATTTACCCCCTAGACGCCTTTGCTTGGATGAGGCGCGGCGTGGTGCTGGAATATCTCCAAAGAAATGAAGATGCTCTCGCCTCCTATGATAAAGCTGTAGAAATCCAGCCGAAATTTCAACCCGCGATCGAAGCGCGCAGCCGCTTACGTTCCCGACTGTCTCGATAGTAATAACTTCAATCAATCTCAATCATGGCGCCTACCACATCAACTACTACTACATTGTCCTGGGTCATTTGTCCTTTGTCCTTGGTCATTTCTACTGTATTTCCCCCCCTCTCATCGAGTAATTACGCCCAAGCCCAAACTAGCGGCATTATCCCCGCTAATGATGGCACCGGCACCGTTGTCAACCAAGAAACCAATCAATTTAACATCACTGGGGGACAACAATCGGTTAATGGGGCCAACTTATTCCACAGTCTCACCAAAATGGGACTAGAACCAGGACAAATCGCCAATTTTATTGCTGAGCCGAAAATTAGAAATATTGTCACCCGCATTGTGGGAGGAGAAGCCTCATTTATTGATGGTTTAATCCAAGTCACAGGCAGCGATGCCAATCTATATTTAATGAATCCGGCTGGCATTCTGTTCGGAGCGAATGCTAGTTTAAACGTCCCTGGTGACTTTTTTGCCACCACCGCCACCAGCATCGGTTTTGCCGGTAGCAACGGCAGAGATGAGCGGTGGTTTAATGCTGTGGGTGATAACGATTATGGGCAGCTCTTGGGAAATCCCAGACAATTCGCCTTTTCCGGGGCAGAACCAGGGGCAGTAATCAACTTTGGCAATCTCGCCGTCTCACCGGAACACCGCTTAACCCTCTTAGGCGGTACTGTCATCTCCACAGGTTCACTCCAAGGGGGCCAAATCCTGCTCCAAACTGTCCCTGGCACCAGTTTGGTACGCCTATCCCAGGCGGGAATGCTCTTGAGTTTGGAAGTCAACCCCAGTAGGCAACCACAGGGGGTCAACTCTACTCCTCTATCCTTGCCGGAACTTCTCACCGGGGGAAGCGCCACTCATGCTAATGGTGTCCTTGTGGAACCAGATGGTAGTGTGAGGCTGGTTGGTTCTAATCTGCAAATCCAGCGCGTTGCTTTAGGGGGGGGGGATTTAGTGGTGAAGCAGATTTTACCAGGAGCCGAAGAAGCTGCCCCTAGTGTGGGCTTAAGTGCCAGTGGCAGAGTGTTTCTTCCAGAAGGCTTGGAAACGGGAGATTTGACGATTGCTGGCTCTGCTGTGGATATTTCTGCACCCCTGAATACCAGCGCCTCGGTGAGCATCGATGTTACTGGTATTGTCACCGCCTCCGACATCACTACTGCTAATAGTTCGGTCCAGGTTCGCGCCGGGAGAGCTATTCGCATCGGCAATATCACTACCAACGGCGGCGATGTGTTGTTGGCGCAGGATGTGCCTGTGTCCGGTTCTACTCCCCCTGCCACTCCCTCGGGTCGTTTGCCTTTAGACGCCTCACCCCGTTCTCGCACCCCAGTGGTATCTAATCAGGGGATAACTGTGGGCGCGATCGATACTAGCTCACTCGAGCCTGACGCCACCGGTGGCAATGTGTCGATCGCCGCCGCCGCTGGCGATATCGAAGTCTCCTATATCAACGCCGAGGGGAGTCGTGGTGGGGGAAACATCGAGGTAACAACCCCAGATAATTTCCGCGCGATCGGGTCTTTTGCCGATGATAGTGGCAATCCCGTCAGCATTGGCACCACGTCCGGCGGCAATATCCAAATCAATACTGGGGGCGGAGTTTTTCAAGTGGGCGAGGGCGATAGAAACGGCACCGCCGGAGCCATTACTGCTGGTACAGTAGCACCTTTGACACCAGGAACATCAATTCCCTCTGGGGTGGTGTCAGTTCCGGTAGCAGTTAACCCCGATCGTCCCACACCAGAGCAGCCGGTCAGCGTGAAGTCTGGGCCTTCCACACTCTCTTTGCCCACAGCCACCGATGCTGAGAGTATCCCGGTGCCCCCGGTGGTAGCAACTGGGGAAACTGTGGCGGTTGACGCTTCGACTCCGATCGGGGCAGGAGTAGCTCCGCCGCCAGAGACGGTAGTAACGGTTAATCCCACAGTTCCCACCACACCCACCACGGTGATGTCAGATGGCACGTCCCCAGTCCAGGGGAATGGTGCTATCCCTTCTGCGCCAACCCCAGCCGCCGCCGATGACACAGCCGAGGAAAGGGAGTCTTTCTCTGCGGTTAACTCTGCCCTGAGCGGCTCCGAAGCGCCTGCCCTGAGCGGCGCCTCTGAGCTACAGACAGTGACGCCACAAGCGGTTAACCCACAGGTAGCCATTCCAGAGGTGGTCATTACAGAAGTGGTGACGCCAGAGGCAGTGACGCCACAGGTGGTGATTACAGAAGTGGTGACGCCAGAGGCAGTGACGCCACAGGTAGCGATGCCAGAGGTATTGATTACAGAAGTGGTGACGCCACAGGTGGTGATTCCAGAGGTGGTGGCACCACAAGCGGTAACAGCGCCGCCGCCACCGCAGGTGGTTTTAACTACTGGGAACGATCGGGATAATATTAGAGAGCGAGACTTCCTGCGCCCCCTAGTGCTGGCGGCGGGGAGCAATTTGGAACCGGCAGAAATCGACCAACTGCGCACCAGGGAATTTTTGGGATATTTGGGGAAATTGGGCGGTTCTGGACTCAATGCGGTGCCCCAAGAAAGTGATATCCGCGAGACTCTGGCCACTGTGGTTCAGAAAACGGATTTGAAACCAGCCATTGTTTATGCGATTTCCTTGCCGGAGATGTTGGAACTGGTGGTGGTGTTGCCGGATGGGTCCACGGTGCGCCGCGTGGTTTCGGCGGCGAAACGTGATGCTTTAAACGCCTTGGTGCGGGAGTTTATTTCTGAATTGACCGACCCCCTTGGTTCTCGCACCAGGGGTTTGAGAGCGGATGGGAAACAATTGGCGCCCCTTGAGGCAGCCGAGTCGGTGGCACCTGGGTATATGCGGGCGGCGCGGCAGTTATATGATTGGTTGATTGCGCCGATCGAGGCGGAGTTGCAGGCTGCCCGTGTGGATACGCTGATGTTTTCTTTGGATGCAGGGATGCGGGCGCTACCCCTGGCGGCTCTCCATAATGGTGAGCAGTTTTTGGTGGAAAAATACCGCCTGAGTTTGATTCCTAGTGTGGCTCTGACTGATGCCACTTATGTGCCGCTTCACGAGGGGACGGTGTTGGCGATGGGAGCTTCAGAATTTCAGGATGCGGCGGTAAGTCCTCTGCCTTCGGTGCCTGTGGAACTGGAGACGATCGCCCGCTACTGGCAGGGAAATACTTTCTTGAACCGAGCTTTTACCGTGGGGAATGTGCGCGCCAGACAGCGGGAGGAAGGATACCAAATCCTGCATTTAGCCACCCACGTGCAGTTTTATCCCGAAAATTTTCGCCAGTCTTATATCCAGTTTTATGATAAACGGCTGTCCTGGAATCGCTTACAGGAGCTGGTGTGGCGAGATAAACCGATTGAGCTGTTGGTATTGAGCGCTTGCGAAACTGCTTTTGCTGACCCCACCCAAGACATATCCGGGCCGGAACTGGGGATGGCGGGGTTAGCGGCGCAGACGGGGGCGAAGTCGGTCCTCGCCAGCCTATGGCAGGTGGATGATGGGGCGACTTCTCTGCTGATGCGGGAATTTTACTGGCAGTTGAGCATTCAGAAACACACAGTGAAAGCGGAAGCTCTCCGGCGAGCCCAGCTTGCTTTATTGCGCGATCGGTTGCGCTTCCAGCGAGGTGTGGAGGATTTAGATTTATCCCATCCTTATTATTGGGCCGCTTTCACCTTGGTGGGTAGTCCCTGGTAGAATTGATAATTGATAATTGATAATTGATAATTGTCCTCGCGTTCCGCTAGGGAGGGGGGCAATATTTCATGTGAATGAAAATTCACTGAAACACCTAGGCAAAGCGCAGTGTGCCCTGATAGGATTCGCGAATCGCCCCGGCATAAATAATTCATCAGAGGCACTTTGTCACATGAATAAATAATGATTCGCGAATCGCCCCTACTGTGGTTGATAATTGACAATTATCAATTATCAATTATCAATTATCAATTGTCAATTATCAATTGGGGGGTAATAGCACCTGGTCGATAAATAAGATGACGCCGTTTTTGGTGCGGTAAGATTTAATGATTTTGACCCGATCGTTTAGGAGCAATTCCCCGCCATTAACATCAACTTTGATGGGCTGTCCGCTCCGGGCTATGAGGCGACCTGATTCTAGTTCTGAGGCGGTAACGTTACCGTTAATAATGTGGTAGTTGAGGATTTGCGCTAATTTACTCGGGTCTGATTTGATATTGTCGCCTAGTGCGGCTACTGCTTGATTCGTGGGCAGGAAAACGGTATAGGCAATGGCGTCGGGTTGGTTGGGGTCTGTTGCGGTCAATAGTTCGGTGAGACCGGCGGTTTCAAAGGCTTGGGCAATTTCGCTGAAGTCCCAGGTGTATTTGATGGCGGCTCTTAATGTGCCCCCGATCGTGCCGTCATTGGTGCGAGTCGGACCAAGGGCGCTAGGGTTAAAGATGCTGATGTAGGGATTAGCCACATATTGCGCTAAATAGAGGGTTTCACCGTAGGGGTGAAGCGGGGAGCCAGCAGGGCCTGCCCTGAGCGGAGCCGAAGGGGCAGCCCCTACGGGGAGGGCAGCAAGGCCAAAGGAGGCGAGGACCACGCCAACCTCACGGAGCGGGATCGCGCTGATGTTGGCAGCGACTTTCAGCCACCCTGATGTCTGTTGCTGATTCATATTTTTGTCCCTAATTTGAGCAGGTATTTATACGGGATTTCCGTTTGTTAAGGGGGGCACAGGATTCGGTGCCCATTCCGGTGGCAACCACCGCCTCCCGGAACAGCCCAGACAAAAATTATCCAATTGATTGAGACTGGGTATATTGGCAGGGAGTTTCCAGTTATTAGCTCCTCCATCGGTGTGGACGATCGCTTTGGGCTTACCCGGTGCAGAATTATTCATCTGTGCAGATATAATTTTAACTTCTGATTGTCACCATTGGCAAGCCCTCTCCCGGTGGACAATGATTAAGAAATACCCATCAAATGTCATTGGTCAAAAGTCCTTTGTCCTTTGTCCTTGGTAGGGGCGATCAAGCGAATCGCCCGTACAAGTGACAAGCTCTCTTTGCGGACTTGCGGACTTGCGGACTTGCGGACTTGTTACCAATGGGGGCTTTTTGGAGCTAGCATAGGTAAAATCATCACATTTCTATTCAATGTCTGGGAAAAAATCTTCGGTTTTGGTTCTCGCAGCACTCACTGTGATCATAGCAGGAACTGCCGGTGCTGTAGTTTATTTTCAGTCTCGTTTGGTGAAGCTGACAGCGCGGGAGAGTATGTCCCGGTTGCCCGCAGAGACGATCGCGGCGGCATACATTAGCGGCGAAACTAACGATTGGTCGCAGTTGCAGCAGTTTGGGACGGCGGCTGGGCGAGAGACGATCGGCCAATGGCTGAAGCAGTTAGAATCTCAAGCCATCGGAGACGCGCAAATCTCTGTAGCACAAGATATCCTCCCCTGGGTGGGGAACCTCACCGTCGCGATGCTACCCCCAGCCTCGGACTTGTCCAGTCAGCCACCGGAAACTACCCCTGTGCCATTGACAGAGGAATCTAATGTGGTGATGTTGGTAGGGATTAAAAACAAGCTGCGAGCTTGGAATTTTGCGCGTAAATTCGAGTCTCGCCCGGGAGTCAAAACCGAAAAAATCCCCTACAACGGAGTCACGATATCTAAAACCGGTACAGACCAAAGTAATGCCACTTATTCTGTGGTTCTTGATGACTATTTGGCTGTGGCTGCCGATCGTCGGAGCCTAGAAAAAGTCATCGATACGGTGGCTAGCGGCGTCGCTCTTGATGACGGCGAGACAGCGGCGAAACTTCTGGCGCAAAGTGAGCCAATCTCTAATTCTCTGGCTCACTTATATATCTTTAATCCAGCGGCCACCACTGCGGCATTACAAGAGTTCAGCGGTGAAGCCAACCCGGTGCGAGTGCAATACTTTGAAAATGCTGTGGTTAGCGTTGGCTTAGATGAGGTGGGTTTGCGGGTAAAAAGCACGATCGCTATCCCGAATGGCAGCTTACCACCGGCGCCGAATCCCCAGAATTTAGCCCCGCGCTTTCCTTCTGATACGGTGGCGTTGATGGTGGGTACTGGTATTAGTCAATTTTGGGCAAATGTTGTGGCGGCATCGGCTCAAGATGCCAATGTGGCCTCACAGGTGCAGATGTTGCGTTCGCTATTTAAATCATATGGTAATTTCGATGTGGATAAAGATATTTTTGGCTGGATGGATGGAGATTACGCGGTGGGCGCGATTTTGCCGCAACCGGGCAGTCTTTCTCAGCCCGGGGTGCTGATGTTGTTGGAAAGCAGCCGTCAAGATGCTGCCCTGGCGGCGGTTAAAAAGTTGGAGGCTTTCGCCCGATCGGCTTTACCTGTGGAGATGAAAGCTCAAGAGTCTGTGGTCTCTATTGGCGAATATGAGCAGCTCCCGATTACTCAATGGACGATCGCCGGACAGGGGATGATTTTGGGTGGCTACGGCTGGTTGGACAAGGAAAAGATGCTCTTTGCTTTCAGCGGTCAACCGCCATCCCTTTCTTTGTTCAGCTCTTTAGGGTCGAGGAGCGCCGCGTTACCAGAAAAATCAGGGAACATGGCAGACCTCACCACGAGCCCCAATTTCCAAAGTACGGTTAATTCTCTCCCCTCGCCGAATCAAGGTTATTTTTACTTGGATATGGCGCGAATTTTTGCCCAGATTAGTCCGATGCTTAAGTCCGGTAATCCAATTTCCCCGATCGGGCTGGCTCTGTCGGAGTCGGTCAGCGCGATCGGGGCTACTACTATTATCCCCGACCCCGAAACTGTGCAACTCGAAGCGATTATCGCTCTGCAACGCCAAAATTAACTTGATAATTGATAATTGACAATTGATAATTGATAATTGATGATTGACAATTATCAATTATCTCCCCTGCACCCCTGCACCCCTGCACCCCTGCTCCCCTGCACCCCTGCACCCCTGCTCCCCTGCACCCCTGCACCCC
>DVDU01000293.1 GCA_015296065.1 Oscillatoriaceae cyanobacterium M33_DOE_052
CGTCTCCCCGTCTCCCCGTCTCCCCGTCTCCCCCGTCTCCCCATCTCCCCCGTCCCCCCACCAAATGCCTATGACTCCTCCTTCTACTGTCTCCAAGAGCAAACCAATCATGCCTGAAGCTCCCACCAAGCCCAGTTCTAAAAAACGTAATGATTGGCTTGGCCCGGTACTGCTGCTCGGTCCAGCGGGAATTTGGTTACTGCTGCTGTTAGTGCTACCGACTCTGGTGATTTTTGAACTGAGTTTGGTGCCAGAAATTCAACCGGGCGATCGAGTCATCCCCTCTGGACTGGATAACTACTGCCGTGCTTTGGGTTTTGAAAACTGTATTTGGTCGAACTTTGAGCCAGTGTATCTGGAGGTGATGTGGAGATCGCTCTTCTTTGCCTTCGGCTCTACCGCCATTTGTCTGCTCCTAGGCTTCCCCGTCGCCTACTGGCTGGCACTCAAAACCCCGAAAAAACAGCAAAACCTGATCCTCCTCGCCTTCGTTCTTCCCCTGTGGACATCATCCCTGCTCCGCTCCTATGCCTGGAAAACCATCTTGCGCCCCTCCGGTGTCCTCAACAGCTTGCTGGCAATAGTTGGCATCCCCCCCTTGGAGTTGCTCCACTCTAACACCGCTGTCTTAATTGGGATGAGCTACAGCTTTTTGCCATATATGGTGATTAGTCTTTATGCTTCCCTAGAAAAACTCGATAAACGCCTGCTCGAAGCCGCTGCCGACCTAGGCGCCAATCCCGTGGAGGCGTTTTGGAAAGTCACCGTCCCCCAAACCTTACCAGGCATAGCCGCCGGTTCCCTGTTAGTATTTATCAGCGCTTTGGGAGATTTCGTCGATCCGGAACTACTCGGCGGCGCCTCGAGTATGACCGTCTCCCGCTTAATTTATGACCAATTTTTAGGCGCCGCGCGGGATTGGGGATTTGGCTCTGCCCTCAGTATGGTGTTGATTATGGCAGTGACAATTGCCATCGCGCTGATGATTAAATTCGGCGATGCTAGCCCCAAAAAATAAGTTCATTTGACCAAGGACTCAAGACCTGCGGACTTTTGACCCAGGACAAAGGACAAATAACTATGACCAACTCAGGGCCTCTCGTACCAGAAACCAGCACAGATATGTTGCAAAATCAGGCAAAATTCAGAATTTCTTGGCAGGTAGTGTTTGCCGGATTTATGTTCTTGTTTATGTACCTCCCCATTTTAGTCCTCACTTTTTATAGCTTTAATAATTCTCGCTATAGTGCTGGGTGGGAAGGATTTACCTTGGAGTGGTATCTGAAACTATTTGCTGATGGGCGGATCTTAGGAGCCCTACGCACCAGTTTAGCCGTGGCTTTCTGCGCCGTGGGTGTATCGGCATTCATCGGCACTTTGATGGCTGTAGGCTTAGCCAGATATCGCTTTCGGGGCCAAAAATTATATCTGGGGGTTTCTTATCTGCCTTTGATTGTCCCAGATATCGCGATCGCTGTGGCTACCCTCGTCTTCCTCGCCGCGATCCAAATTCGGCTCAGTTTCTGGACGATCGTGGCTGCTCACATCGTCTTTTGCATCGCCTATATCGGCTTACTCGTTTCTACCCGCCTCGCCGACCTCGACCCTCACTTAGAGGAAGCCGCCCTCGACCTCGGCGCCAACCCCACCCAAGCCTTTATCCAAGTGTTGCTCCCCCAGCTCATGCCCGGTATCGTCTCCGGTTGCCTCCTCGCCTTCGTCCTCAGTCTAGATGACTTCCTCATTGCCAGTTTCACCTCTGGCTCTGGAGCCATCACCCTGCCGATGGAAATCTTCAGCCGCATCCGTACCGGCGTTAAACCCGATATTAATGCCCTCAGCGTCTTCCTCATCCTGCTTTCCGGTAGCATTGCTTTTGTCGGAGAATTCCTCCGCTCCCAAAGCGAGCAAAAGCGGACTCAGTAATTACTGCGAATCTCTACACCCGCATCCACCGCCTCCCCCACAGTCTTGAGGTTAATTCCATCAAATCCAGCTAATTATACCTTGTTCAACAGTGACTTAGTACAGTCCTGCTCTCCCCCTCACCCTAAATCTGGCTCCCAGAGGAGGAGAGGGACTTTGAAGATGTACCACATTTTTTCAGAACAGGCTGTATAGCAGTAGTTCAGGTAGGTTAGGACAAAATTTCTGTGGTTAGGTTAAAAATCATCTATCTTTAATTATCCCATATATGGGATAATTCAGAAATGTTGAAGGTCAAGACAAAACTTTAGAGCTAGTTTATAAAGAAAATATAAAAAAATCTGCCAGGGGTTAGTAAAGATGGTATAAATAAGCCAAACCATATGAAACCGAGAAAATCAAAACAATGGCACGTCCTTCTTATCCCACAGATGTAACTGATGATGAATGGGCATTAATCGAGCCGTTATTACCGAAACCCCAGCGCCGGGGTCCGAAGCCGAATGTCAACTTAAGAGAAATCCTGAATGCCATATTATACCTATTACATGAAGGGTGTCAGTGGCGGGCATTACCGAATGATTTACCCCCCTGGCAGACGGTATCAAGCTATTTCAGAAAATGGCAAAGAAAAGGTATTTGGACTCAAGTAAATAATACCTTGAGAACGAGATTAAGAGAGGCTCAAGGCCGCCAGCAATCCCCTAGTGCTAGTTCTCTTGATTCGCAGTCGGTAAAAACGACGCAAAAAAGGGGTAGGTCTATGGGTTTGACGGCGGGAAAAAAGTCAAGGGGCGTAAACGACATATTTTAGTATATTCGCAAGGATTGTTAATAGCCGTTATCGTAACTGAAGCGAACTTTCCTGAAAGATTGGGGGGAGTGGTTTTGGTAAGTCAAGCTAATGAACACCTGGACAAGTTAAAAATAATCTGGGTAGATTCGGGCTATTCTGGAGCCAATTTGGCGCGGGCAATATCGGCAATCAATGAAGCGAAAGTAGAAGTATTAAAACGGGAACATAAAGAATTTGAAGTGATGCCCCGCCGGTGGGTAGTGGAACGGACATTCGCTTGGATAGTGCAAAATAGACGATTGATTGTTGACCACGAAGAGTTGCCAGAAATTAGTGAAGCCATGATTTATGCTGCTATGTGCCAGTTAATGCTCATACAGTTAGCTAGTAAATATAAAAGTTTTTAATATTTTCTTTATAAACTGTCTCTTAATTTGCAGCACCACCAAAGATTGCAGTCGGCTTTAGAATCATCTAAATTAGAGGAATCAGCCGCACTCTATGCGGAAATCTATGCAGAAGAGCCAGAGTTACAAGCACTAACTGAAGCCGGGTTAGAGGAATGGCCTACAGAATAAAGCTCATACCAAATTAAAATGAAGATGAGTATAATAGAGTCGTAGTTATTCCAGCCTTGCAGCCATGACGAGACCCTTCGTGTTAGAGATTACCGAGAGTGCGGAGTTTTTAGAGAATAGTCTCAAGCAGGCCAAGAGTGGGAC
>DVDU01000121.1 GCA_015296065.1 Oscillatoriaceae cyanobacterium M33_DOE_052
GTCCCACTCTTGGCCTGCTTGAGACTATTCTCTAAAAACTCCGCACTCTCGGTAATCTCTAACACGAAGGGTCTCGTCATGGCTGCAAGGCTGGAATAACTACGACTCTATTATACTCATCTTCATTTTAATTTGGTATAATTAGGTGCATTTTGGAGAAACCGGCATTTTTGGTCAAGTCGTGGGGAGCAATAATCAGCATTTCCCGCAAGGCACGCCTGACATGAAATTGATTTCCCTGGCGGGTGAAGTACCTCTCCAGACGGTCTGGAGAAATTTGATTAGCAATGTTTTCGGGATAGATACCGCTAGATGCCACTTCCAGAGCCTTGGTGTCTAAGTCGGTGGTGAAAATTTTCACATGCAGGGGTTTGTCGAATCTCGCCAGCGCCTCATCTACCAGCATCGCCATCGAGTAAGCCTCTTCGCCGGTGGCGCAGGCGGACACCCAAATGCGTAACTGCTGCTCCGGTTCTAGGCGGTCTATCAGCTCTGGTAATACCTGGTTTTCCAGAAACTCCCAAGCGGACCGGTCTCGGAAAAAGCTGGTAGCTCCGATGAGTAATTCCTGACGCAGCAGTTTTTGCTCTTCTGGGGACGCTTCGAGCAAACTAATATAGGTTTTCAAATTGGGGTTGCGCGTCAGGGAGCATCGGTGTTTGATGCGGCGGCTGATGGTATTGATTTTATAGTGGGAAAAATCGATATGCTCTCGATCGGCCAAAATATCCAAAATTTGCTGCAGCTCGTTGGGATCAATGTCGCCGGTTTCATCCATTGGGTAAAACTCGGTGTTGGAGCTAAACCGCACAATCCCCGCCACTGTCTCTGCTAGGTCGTGAGGGGACAGAATTTCATCGACTAAACCCGATGGTAGCGGACTTTCTGGGAGACTGGTAAACTGAGCCGTTTCTGATGATTGTACCAATGCCACCCCGCCAGCTTTACCAATGGCTTGCAGTCCTTCTCTGCCATCATGGCCCGTCCCCGACAGCAAAATGCCTACGGTGCGGTCTCCAAATTCTGTAGCGAGAGCTTGAAAAAATAGATTGATGGGATAATTGATTCTGTCTGATTGGTTTAATAGCTTGAGTTCTTCATTTTCCAGGATGATATTTTTACCTGGTGGCAGGACATACACCGATTTGGCCTGCATAATTGTATCTGATTTAATTTCATAAACCGGCATTTTTGTTTGCCGTTGCAGCAATTCGGCGATTAAACTTTTAAAATTTGGGGAGAGGTGTTGGATGACTACAAATGCAGCATTCGTATTTTCTGGCAAATTAGAGAAAAATTCTTGCAGTGCTTGCAGACCGCCAGCAGAACTACCGATACCGACGACAAAAAATTTGGTCATACCCCCTTACCCGTCATGCTTCTGGCTTGAACCATGACTCTGATTCAATTGTACCACTAAATGAGGCTGGGGAGACGGGGGGACGGGGAGGGGTGGGAAGATGGGGAGGAGGGGGAAGATGGGGAGGGGTGGGAAGATGGGGAAGATTACTCCCCACACTCCCCACACTCCCCACACTCCCCACACTCCCCACACTCCCCACACTCCAGAAGCCCCCCTGCCCCCCTGGTCCCCCCGTCCCCCAGTCCCCTTACCACCGGGGGTCATTGGCGAGCAATTCTTCGGCTTTATCTTGTGGTAAAGGTTTGGCGAAGAAATAGCCTTGACCAAGAAACCGGGGTTTCTCCATTTAATTAAGAAACCAGGTTTCTTGGTCGGAAGCAACCCCTGAACCCAGATTAAGGCATAATCAGAGAAATCGGTTGACTGCCAGAAATGTTGAATGTCGATACAAAACTTTACATAAAAAATTACACTTATGTCTTTGATGCCTAAATTATTCAAAAAACGTCATCTCCTCAAACCAATGAACATAACTAATTTTTTGACACATACAA
>DVDU01000009.1 GCA_015296065.1 Oscillatoriaceae cyanobacterium M33_DOE_052
ATATTTGGCCATATAAAATGATGGCACTGTGACTTGGTGTTGGGGACCTTCGTAGTCTTGTCGGTTTGGTTCGCTGTTTGGAGTACCCATCTGGAATTTTCCCTCTGGAATGGCTACCATGTCTAGGAAAATGCCGTTACCCAAGTCTTGACGGTAATATTGTGCTTGTTTTGAGACTTTGCTGGTTTGGTTTCCCCGCTTATCCACGGTGATAACATCGAAAGTGAACCGAGTTTTCGCCTCTTCCTCTCGCTGTTTCTGCTCTTTCTCTCGCTGTTTCTCCTCTTCCTGGCGTTTCAACTCCTCCTGACGGCGTTTTTCATCCCATACCCCTTGCGCAACATCACGGTTGTGCTGCACATTGGGTAAATTTGGGTTTAAAGTCAAACAAGCGTCATAGTCAGCAATAGCTTTTTCATACTGCCCCAACTTATAATAAGCATTGCCACGATTATTATAAGCCCCCGCATGATTGGGATTGAGGCGCAAGGCTTGAGTATAATCCTCAATAGCAGCAGCAAATTCCCCTAACTTCGCATAAGCCAATCCCCGATTATAATTGGCATTGGGGAAATTCGACTCCAACAACAACACTTGACTGAAATCAAAAACCGCTGCTGCATAGTCGCCATCTTTACTATGCTTTTGTCCCCGCTGGTTGCAGGCTTCTACTATATTAACCCGGTGACTCTCTCCCAATAATAGCAAACAAGCATTCACCTGGTCAATATAAGGTGAATCTTGCACCGTCACCACTGCATCCACAGCATGCCATAAATCTGGTTCCGCCACACCATCACTCCCGTACAATTTTAGCCAAAATTGCAGGGAGCTAACTAGCTGGTTTTTCCCCCAAGATTTATCCGACAGATTCGCCAAACCTGTAGCCAATTGTAGCATTAATTCCGGTATCCAGTGGGAGCGGTTTGCCTCCAAAGCCTGGTAAATTTCCTGATACCCCACTACCACCGCATTCACCACCTGTTGCGCCACTTCCACATCGGGAATATTCTGGGTTAAGCTGGGGAGCAACTCTGGTAACAGCGGTGTGCATTCATGGAGTAAAAGATGATGACTGTCCGCTATCCAACCAGCAACCAAGCAGTGACAAGTGACCAAAAACTGGTAAAAATCATCAAAATGCTGACTATTGATTTTATAATGAGTTGGCAAATCAATCTCAGCATTCAGTAATATCTCCTCCTCTTCCAAGATTTTCAGGTTGATTTCATTATCGCCTCCCCGCTTTTCTACTTCCGGTAGTGGTTTCCCCAATGCCAACAGCTTCTGCTTGGCTTCTCGCCACTTGAGAGCGCGAGTTTTTGCCGCATCATAGAGTATATCACGATAAGGGAGCCGAGAAATAATGCTTTGGTAGGCATATTTTTCCTGTCCGACTCCCCAGTAAGCGATGCGGAAATTGAGATAATCCCCATCTATCTCTGATTCTAGGATTAAAGTGGGTTCAGATTGCAGCATCCCAAACAGAGCTTTGACACTCGCTTCGCTGTGAAACCGCTTACTTTCCCAAGCTCCTGCCAAAAATTCTATGGTTCTACCGCTACTATTATAGTGAGCGAAGAACTGGCGCAAACCTTCGTTTAAAGTTAGCTCCACATCGGGGAAAGTCTGCGGACCATTGGCAAACTTCTCAAACTGGATTTTTGGCGGGGCAACAAATATCCGCAAAGGGACTTGACTTTGCCCGCCCTGAGATTGTAGAATCTGTGTAGGGGGTAACGTCAATGGCCAGTTAGCGAAAATTTTCTGGACTTCCGCCTGGACAGTGGCTAATTTAATCGCCGTTTCTCGCTGATAAGTGGCAATTTCTAGCTGAGTTTGGCGGTTATAGGCGGCTAATTCTCCTTGAAGAGCCTTTTCTTGTTCAAACCGCCATTTCTGGAAAGCGAGATTTTCCCGCTGCATCTCCTGGTTGACGCTTTGAATATACTCTTGCAGTTGTTTTTGTCGTTCAAAGCTCAGTTCCGCTTGCTCCGCTTGAAACCGCTGGTTAAATTCTTGCAGCCTTTGTTGTCGTTCAAAACTGAGTCGAGACTGCTCCGCTTGGAAGTGTTGGTTAGACACTTGTAGGTCTTTTTGCGCTTGCAAATTGCGTTCCGCTTGCGCAATTTGGAAATCCCGATTTTCCTGGTGTTGCAAATACTGCATTTTCAACTGCGCAAGCTGTATTTGCTCTCGCCGCTCTTCCAAAGCCGCATTAGCAGCTATCATAGTATCTGTGTTGCGGCGTTGAGTCTCGGAAATGGTATCAGCATTATACTGTCCAGGCAAAATTATAGCTTTTGCCGTAGATTTTATCCAATCCCCGACACCTCCCCAAAATCCCTTTTGGGTGTCTCCTGATAGTAAACGCATGATTTGGTTAATCTCCCGCATAGTGGGCAGGGCACACTTTCCCCAGAATACCCCAAGATTGGGTTAAATGCCCCTCTGCACAGAAATTTTTCACAAAATGTAATATAAAAGTTTGTAGTTGGGCTTTATACCAAATTAAAATGAAGATGAGTATAATAGAGTCGTAGTTATTCCAGCCTTGCAGCCATGACGAGACCCTTCGTGTTAGAGATTACCGAGAGTGCGGAGTTTTTAGAGAATAGTCTCAAGCAGGCCAAGAGTGGGAC
>DVDU01000119.1 GCA_015296065.1 Oscillatoriaceae cyanobacterium M33_DOE_052
AATCCGACCGGCTCGTGATTGCGACTCATTCCCAAGGTGCTGTAGTTGCTGCTCCAACTCAGAAATCCGACCGGCTCGCGCTTGCGACTCACCACCAAGGTGCTGTAGTTGCTGCTCCAACTCAGAAATCCGACCGGCTCGCGCTTGCGACTCATTGCCAAGGTGCTGTAGTTGCTGCTCCAACTCAGAAATCCGACTAGCTCGCGCTTCCGACTCCGATCGCAACGCTTCGTAAGTCTCCTGAGCCACTTTCGCCTCAGTTTGGACAGTCAATAGCTCTAGCTGCTGTTTTAAAGCGGTGATGCTATTGGCTTGGGTTTCCCACTGCTGCTGTAACGCTTCGTATCTTTCCAGAGGTACTTTAGTTTCACTGTCAGCTACAAGCCGTGCGAGCTGTTCCTCGAGAGAAGCGATGCGGCGGGTTTTTTCCGCTAACTCCTGACGCCAAGCGGCATCGCGATCGCCAGCTTCCTCACTGGCGATCGATTTCTGTAATTTTGCCTGCAATTCAGCGATGAGATTGGCTTGTTGTTGCCACTGCTGCTGCAGGTTTTCGTGGGTTTCCCGGTCCACTTTGATTGCGCTTTCCGCTTGCAGTTGCTCTAGCTGTTGCTGCAACTGGGTGACTAGCTCAGATTGCTCTGGGGATGCCGGTTGGGGTGAGGCGGCATCTGTTGCTGGAGACACTGGCTCTAAGGCAGTAGCCACAGAAGGATCCGCGTGGGGTGGAACTTTGGCAGCCACCACCTGAATTGAGGCTCCCGGTTGTTTGTCTATCTTGGCTGGCCCGTCACTAGCTGACTCTGGGGTTGGCTTCAAGGCGATATCCAGTTCCGCCGCATCAGTCAAGATAGAAATCTGACCTCTGGCAATGCGCTCCAACAGCTCGGAACGGGATATGCCCGCCTTTTTAGCGATCGCGTTCCACAACTCAACCGCCGTCTGGCTAATCGATGCCGCCATTTGCACCTTAGCTTTGCTATGGGCTTTTGTCAATTCTCGCTTTTTTTTTGGCATTGGCACCTGCCTCTGTCACTTTTTTACTGCAGTTTTCTTGATGATACCGCTCACTGGTGCCACAACTGATCCCATCTTTTCTCTTTTCCATTCCCCATTCATCCCCATGCACTTGGTTTTGGCCAGTCCGCTGTCCAGTCAGAACCGTTACGGCGAGCTTGGCGAAACCAGAGGCAGGGTGTTGCCATCACCCCTCCCTCAACCCCACAGTTTTCCCCAGCACGTTAAAAATGCTCTTGACCCACACCAGCACCGCTGAGTCATGTTCTCCTTTGGCACCAATCTAGATATTTCTGCTTTTTGATTTTTTCTATATTTCCTCTCTGGATTAGGTACATATCCGCTGATTTTATTTTTGATTCCTGCATTTTCCTGCTGATTTGCTCAAATTAATACTAGACAAGTAAATAACATTCAAATATTAATTAAAAATAATTTCCTCAATTTTATGGAGTATCAATTATTTGATAATTGTTATTGCAAATTAAATATTTTTATTAATCTGCTTTAAACAGTTTAAAAATAAAATTATGTGAAAACTTCATTTTATCAAAAATTAAATTTAGCCAAATTTAGAAATTACAGAAAATTAACTCATCTAAGGTAGATTTACTGAACAATTTTTATAATTAAATTTGCCTGAATTTTGGTAACAAAAAGCAAAATTAAGAAATATTACTCTTTGTAACAAAATATTGCAATAAACTTATCCAAATAAAACTCAAGACAAAAGTAGGGCATGAGGCCAAAGGAATTAAGCCCAGGGAAAGCAGCCGGGAGCGTTTTGGGGCAGGCTTTTGCCGTGGGGGCAGTTTTTTTCCCAAATAGAATAAAATTGCCCACCAGAGAGAGTTTGGCTGGTGGTAGTGCGAGCTGACTGGCATCATACCCAAGACGGCTCGGCGCCCTCCATCTCGGAGGCCCCCATCCCATCGATATCGGACCCTCCCAAGGTAGGTAGGATATCTCAGGTGATTGTGTTGCCACCTCTGAGGCGATCGACCCCAATCCGGTCTGAGAGAGCCCCTAAAATAGATACACTTGGTAATTTTTGTCAAAATATCTTAACTTTGAGCTTTTTTGTGCCATTGTAAACAAAAGAACAAAACCACTCTCAACCATCTGAGGTGAGACGGGGTGATGGGGAGACGGGGGGACGGGGGGACGGGGAGACTG
>DVDU01000041.1 GCA_015296065.1 Oscillatoriaceae cyanobacterium M33_DOE_052
CAAGGAATTTCGCTACCTTAGGACCGTTATAGTTACGGCCGCCGTTCACCGGGGCTTCGGTTCAAAGCTTCGCTTGCGCTAACCTCTCCCCTTAACCTTCCGGCACTGGGCACGCGTCAGCCCCTATACATCGCCTTACGGCTTAGCAGAGACCTGTGTTTTTGTTAAACAGTCGCCAGAGCCATTTCACTGCGACCCTCAAGCGCTTTGGTTACCCGAACGCTCGAAGGTACCCCTTCTCCCGAAGTTACGGGGTCATGTTGCCTAGTTCCTTAACAAGGGTTCTCCCGTTCGCCTTGGTATACTCTACCCATCTACCAGTGTCGGATTGCGGTACGGGCACTCAGAAATCAACGTTTAGAGGATTTTCTCGGCAACAAGGCTCAACCACTTCGCCTTACGGCTCGCTCTTGCCTCAGCTCAGCTGACGGATTTGCCAATCAGCCTCAACGCCTAAACAGATCGCACCTGCATCCAATAGCAGGCTGGCCTACCTCGTTGCGTCCCCCCATCACTCATCCTGAGTGGTTCCGGAATGTTGACCGGATGTCCATCACCTACGCCTTTCGGCCTCGGCTAAGGACCCGACTAACCCGACGCGGAATGACCTGGCGTCGGAAACCTTAGATTTACGGCGAACACGGTTCTCACGTGTTTATACGCTACTCATGCCTGCATTCTCACTTCCATCCGCTCCAGTCGCCCTTATCGATCGACCTTCACCGCTGATGGAACGCTCCCCTACTGCCCTGTCTTGCGACAAGACTCATAGCTTCGGTACTACGCTTAGCCCCGTTAAGTTTTCCGCGCAAGGTCACTAGACCAGTAAGCTGTTACGCACTTTTTAAAGGGTGGCTGCTTCTAAGCCAACCTCCTGGTTGTTCAAGTAACCTCACCTCGTTTCCCACTTAGCGTAGATTTAAGGACCTTAGCTGATGATCTGGGCTGTTTCCCTTTCGACCACGAAACTCATCTCCCGTAGTCCGACTGCCATGCTATGGAGTACTGGCATTCCGAGTTTGATTGGGTTCAGTAAGCGGTAAGCCCCTTAGCCCATTCAGTGCTGTACCTCCAGTACTAAACGCATGACGCTAGCCCTAAAGCTATTTCGGGGAGAACCAGCTATCTCCGAGTTCGTTTGGCATATCACCTCTACCCACATGTCATCCCCTAACTTTGCAACGTTAGTAGGTTCGGGCCTCCACGAGTGGTTAGACTCGCTTCACCCTGCACATGGGTAGCTCACCCGGTTTCGGGCCTAATCCCAGCGACTATACGCCCTGTTCAGACTCGCTTTCGCTACGGCTTCGGATGTAACTTCCTTAACCTTGCCACTGAGATTAACTCGCAGGCTCATTCTCCAAGAGGCACGCTGTCAGGCATAGTGAGGAACGTCTGTATTTCTACAGTGCTCAACTCACTGTTAGCCCTCCAACTGTTTGTAGGCTTTCGGTTTCAGGTTCTATTTCACTCCCCTAACAGGGGGACTTTTCACCTTTCCCTCACGGTACTTGTTCACTATCGGTCGCCAAATGTATTTAGCCTTGGGGAGTGGACTCCCCGGATTCCTACCGGATTAGCGTGCCCGGTAGTACTCAGGTATCTAGCGGAAGACAATCAATTTTCGCATACGGGGCTGTTACCCTCTTTGGCAGGCTTTCCCACACCTTTCCGCTAACTGATTGTTTTGTAACTTCCATATGCCAGACCCTACAACCCCGTCCATGCAAGCATGTACGGTTTGGGCTGTTCCCCGTTCGCTCGCCACTACTAGGAGAATATTTTCTTTTCCTCCAGGTACTTAGATGTTTCAGTTCCCTGGGTGCCCGTCCTCCAGCCTATGTGTTCAGCAGGAGGACGCTCGAGGTTCGCTCGAGCGGGTTTCCCCATTCGGACATCCCCGGATCAAAGCCTGTACACGGCTCCCCGGGGCTTATCGCAGTGTCCCACGTCCTTCATCGGCACTTGGCGCCAAGGCATTCACCGAAAGCCCTTAGTAGCTTCTCCACGTGATGCGGAGAATTTATTACTCTTCTAATTTACTTTCGGCCTACAAATATATACTTTAGATATTTGAGGAATTATCTTTCAGTTACTATTCAGTTATTAAGGTGCAAATTCACTGGTTGACCAGTGAACGATGCTCTCGATCTAATCCAGGGCATCGGTCACCCTTCAACGTATTTTGTTTTCAGAGACAATTCGACCCGGCACACACCGCCGGGTCGAGTAACGACCTCTATTTCATGCGGTGCTTTTTCAAACTTATGACGTTTGCGTACCGTTTGCCAAATTTTTCCTTTACTCCAAAACTTTCCAGCAAACTCAGTGGAGATGGCGGGATTTGAACCCGCGACCTTCGCCTTGCAAAGGCGCTGCTCTCCCACTGAGCTACATCCCCAGAACAACCTGGGAGTGGGCTTGACAGGATTCGAACCTGTGACCCCTGCGTTATCAGCACAGTGCTCTAACCAACTGAGCTACAAGCCCGATATTTCCTTTAACAACTGAGTAGTGACAGGAAGTTTTTATCTCTGTGTCCAGCGCCTCATCACCGTAAGGCACATGAAAATGAGTGGAGCAGATCTCTCGTGAGGGAGATCGCTCAAGTACTCTAGAAAGGAGGTGATCCAGGCGCACCTTCCGGTACACCTACCTTGTTACGACTTCGTCCCAGTCACCAGCCCCACCTTCGACGGCGCCCTCCTTGCGGTTAGGCTACCGGCTTCAGGTGTTACCAGCTCCCATGACGTGACGGGCGGTGTGTACAAGGCCCGAGAACGTATTCAACGCACTATAGCTGACGCGCGTTTACTAGCAACTCCGGCTTCATGCAGGCGAGTTGCAGCCTGCAATCTGAACTGAGGACAGTTTTGGGGGATTGGCTCCACCTCGCGGCTTAGCAACCCATTGTACTGCCCATTGTAGCGTGTGTGTAGCCCCAGGCATAAAGGCCATGCTGACTTGACGTCATCCCCACCTTCCTCCGGCTTAATACCGGCGGTCCTGCGTGACACTTGTAACACGCAGCGAGGGTTGCGCTCGTTAGCGGACTTAACCGAACATCTCACGACACGAGCTGACGACAGCCATGCAACACCTGTTCAGGCTCCCTTGCGGGTCGGTCACCTTTCGGATC
>DVDU01000158.1 GCA_015296065.1 Oscillatoriaceae cyanobacterium M33_DOE_052
AAAGTTTTGCTTACCACTATGAGTGAGACCATTTTTCACGATATTTTCAGAATTGCAGCGTGGACAATTCATAAAATTTAACTTTTCTGGGATGGGACAAGTACCATTATAGCACGTCTGTCCTTACTTTGCAGCACCACCACTCCGGCCAGGTTTATAAGTATATCACCAAACCGTGGGACCCCAATGAGTTGAAAACGGTAGTGGGTCGAGCGGCGGAAACTTATGAGGTACTGATAGAAAAAATTGAGGACCTGCGGCGGGCGGAGGCGCAAACTAATCTGCTGGCGACGGTGGTGCAGGTGGCGCAAGAGGCGGCAAGTCCAGAGGATTGTTTGGAGCCTTTGGCGGTGGCTTTTGGCAAAAACTTCGCTGCAGATTTCTGTATTTTCCAGCTTGTCAAAGATGGTGCTTTGGGAGCAGCGGCAAGTTATAGTCATTCGGGAGCGGTGGAAAATTGGCTGGGGTCGGACCCCCTGGTGCAAGAGGCGATCGCCTCTAGAGTGGTGCAGCTCGCGGCGGATATCCCCAAAGATGCGGACCTGTCGGGACTGTCCCATTACCAAAGTTCGGGTATTCAGTCTCATTTGGTGTTTCCTATTACTTACCGCCAAGAATTGCTTGGCGTGTTGTCCCTCCAGTGGCTGGAACCTTTCCACCTCCGAGAAGATGAACTGGCGACAATTCATCTGTGCGGTAAACAAGTGGCGATCGCTCTGGCTTGCACTCTCTATCATCCCTAAATTCATGTCCGGCTCACCAAAACCCATTTCTGAGTTGCCCACCCCACCAGGTCCAACCCCCGAACCCGCCCGGGTACAGGCGATATTCGATCGCATTGCCCCCATATACGACCAATTTAACGACTGGCTCAGCCTAGGCAACCACCGCATCTGGAAACAGATGGCCATCAAGTGGAGCAATGCCGCACCAGGAGATACCTGCCTCGACTTATGCTGTGGTAGTGGCGATTTAGCCTTGCGACTCGCCAAAACCGTGGGCAAAACTGGGCAGGTATTCGGGGTAGATTTCTCCCCGGGGCTGTTGGCTCAAGCTCGCCAGCGTCCGGGAGCCGAGGCCATTTCTTGGGTAGAAGCCGACGCCTTAAATTTGCCCTTTCCAGAGGCTTACTTTGACGCCTGCACAATGGGTTATGGTCTGCGCAACGTGGGGGATATCCCCCGCTGTTTGCAGCAGCTCCATCGGGTCCTCAAACCAGGAGCCAAAGCCGCTATCCTCGACTTTCACCGTCCCAGTAACCCCACCACGGCGCAAATGCAGCAGTGGTATTTAGATCATATTGTCGTTCCCCTCGCCACCGCCTGGGGAATGAAGGAAGAATATGCCTACATCAGCCCCAGTTTAGACCGCTTCCCCACCGGTAAGGAGCAAGTAGCTTTAGCTCTCGCCGCCGGTTTTGCCAATGCCACCCACTATCCCATCTTTGGCGGCATGATGGGGGTTTTGGTAATTGATAATTGATAATTGATAATTGATAATTGATAATTGTCAATTATGCCTTTTGGTTATGTAGGGGCGATTCGCGAATCGCCCCTACATTTGAATTTTGGAACTATAATCAAAAATATTATGTTTTCGGGGCTTCTAAAATTTGAATTTTGTAACTATAGCAACCGCCAAAGTGGTTAGGACATTCTGAGTTCCTGAAACCCTTGATTATATTCACTTCTTCCCTAGTCCCTAGCCCCTAGCCCCTAGCCCCTAGTCCCTAGCTATAAAATCAGCCGCCTGTTTTCTTTCGGCCCATGTATTTTGGGATACTAAAAATTTCCAACTCGATATGAACCAGAAAAAAAATTGTTTTTTTCTATTGGCTGAATCTATAGATTGGCAATACTTAGCAAAAATCGGAGTAGTTGCGATCGCCTACCTTTTAGCAGGAAAACTTGCCGTTTCAATTCCCGGCGTGAATAATCTAGCTTCCTCTGTTTGGCCTCCTGCTGGAATTGCACAAGCCGCACTGCTAATTTTCGGCAAGCGTATCTGGACTGCCATTGCTTTGGGAGCATTTTTATTACATATTGTAGTGCAATATCCATTTCCCCATGCCTTGGCCGTAGCGTGCGGCGCGACGCTACAAGCCGTTGCTGCCGTAACTATGCTGAAGCGCGTTGGATTTCATCCAAATCTTGATCGCCTAATAGATGTCATCAAGTTAGTTTTTTTCGGAGCTTTTATAGCCACTCAAATTAATTGTACGATCGGCTCACTCAGTTTGTGTTTAATGGGCAAACTTTCCTGGGATCAATATTGGCAGACGCGCTGGGAATGGTGGCTGGGAGACGCAATGGGTGTGCTTATTTGCACTTCTTTAATCTTGATTTTTTCTCAAAAAAACCAGAAGTCTTTTGATCGGCGATCGTCAAATCACCGCCAAGCCATTAAATATTACCTGTGGTCTGCTATATGGCTGATTTCATTGGTAGCCATCAGTGTGCTTGTTTTCGCTGCCAAAAATGATGGCGCGATTTCTCGCTATCCCCTAGAATACTTGCCATTTCCGTTGATAATTTGGGCGACCATTCAATTTGGTCAGCGCCATGCTGTATTGGCTTCCTTTATTGTATCTAGCATTGCCATCTGGGGCGGTTCGCAAGGACTAGGCCCTTTTATGACTAAGACGGCAAATATTAGCGAAGCCATATTATTATTACAATGTTTTATGGGGGTAATTACGATTACTTCGCTGTTGTTAGCAGCTACAGTGGTAGAACGCGCTACTGCCGAAAATTCGCTGCAAAAGTTGAATGAACAGTTAGAAATGAGAGTGGAAGAACGGACTATGGCTCTTCAAGAAACTCTGGCTGCTTTGCAATATCAACAGGAACAATCAGAGCGCTTATTGCTAAATATTTTACCCCAAGATATCGCCGCTCGTCTCAAACAAAGTTCCGATACCATCGCCGATACTTTTGCTGATGTGACTGTCTTATTTGCAGATATAGTTGGCTTTACTCAACTGAGTTCTCGCATTTCTCCCTCAGATTTGGTGAGCTTATTGAATGAGATTTTTTCGGCATTTGACCAGCTAGCTGAAAAGCACGGTTTAGAGAAAATTAAAACAATTGGCGACGCATATATGGTAGTGGGAGGATTGCCAACGCCGCGCCCCGATCATGCCGAGGCGATCGTCGAAATGGCGCTGGATATGCAAGAGACAATTGCTCAATTCAGTTGCGATACCGGCGAATCTATGCAGCTCAGAATCGGCATTAACAGTGGTGCTGTTGTAGCTGGAGTGATCGGCATCAAAAAATTTATCTACGATTTGTGGGGAGATACAGTTAATACAGCTTCTCGTATGGAATCTCACGGATTACCGGGATACATTCACGTCACATCTGCAACTTACGAATTATTGCAGGATAAGTATATCTTTGAAAGTCGCGGGACAATTGAAGTGAAAGGCAAAGGAAAAATGACTACTTATTTTATCAAAGGTAGGGAATTTACTACGACAGCAAGATGACGAAAGCGAAGATTTTAGCTGGCGATCACAACAAGTCTTGGATGTATTCTTCATTCTGCTGTGTCAAGTCTTAACTCCTGACGCAGTTCATATTAAGTCCGGTAGCATCGTTAGTGTATAAAGGGGGGTAAAAATGCAGTTAAATCGCCGGACTGAAGTTGGTGCATCCCATCCCCTTCGCCGGTCTCCTGGACGCCCGATTAATTGCCCGATCCATTCAGCCACTTTCCGGCCATTCCACAAGCCCCCATCCGGGGCTGGTCCACAAAGGACTGGCCATAACTGAGCCGGATTCACATCTGATAGTAGGGGATCCCCACCGGGATGCTGATGGCGACGGTCTTTCAACCCGTCTGAACCAAGTTCATTGTAACGGCGAGCAATTTTCCGAATTGCGTCCAATTGCGTCCAAACATTAGCCCGTCACCACCGCCACTTCACTGGTTTTAGACCCTTTTGCCAGTAGCCAGATAATTTGATATCGAGTCCTTTCGATGGGGTCTGATGTCTGACGATACAGACAATACAGCTCTTCTACACTCAGATGTGGTGCGATTATTATCGGCTTTGGCATCGGACATACCTTCCAAGTTAAGATATAAACCTACCTCTATTATACACTAACGATGCCATCGGACTTGATATTATTGGGCTGGGAATCACTAACTGCCTTGGCTGAACGGAACTTCACTTGAATAATTTTTGATTTTTGTAAATATTTTCAAACTGCTAGGGGCAACCACGGGGGGATTGCCCCGACATCTTCTCCGCAAGATAAAATAGGAGTAGAATCTAGTTACAGGGAGGGACCAGATTTCTGGTCAGATAAGCCTATCGAGACGATTTATGGCAATTTACAGGGGCTGAAACCGAGCCAGATTAAGCAGCTACAGCGGCTGTATCATCAAAGATTGCCGGTGGATTGTGTGACGACACCGGAATTTGCCCAGCGGCTGGCTGCTATCAGCACAGAAATCGGGGAACCCGTCAGCACCTATATTAACCGCCGGGGTCAAGTCATCCGGGTGGGGGTGGGGACGGTACGCCAAACCCAAATCCCCGCTTTAGAATTACCGCGTTATGGTGCGGGTCGTCTGAGTGGGATTCGCTGTATCACCACATTCTTGCAGTCGGAACCGCCGAAGGAGGCGACCCTGACGGCGATGGCGATTCAGCGGTTGGATGCTCTGGTGGTGCTAACCCTGACGGGAGAAGGGTTTGAGCGGCGGGGTGGTGGCGCTACGGGTTATGTGAAGGAAACTTGGCTGGCAACTCTGAAGGCGCAAACGCCGGAAGATTCAGAGCTGGGTTTACCGGTGGAGGTATCGCCACCCCTCAGCTTAGATGCGCTGACGCTGCAGGATTTTCAGGAGCTAATTGAGGGTTTAGAGGCGGAACTGCAGGAGCAGTTTGTGGCGCAGGCGGTGGACCCGGACGCCGATCGGGTCTTAGCCGTGGGCCTGATGACCAGCAAAATGACTCCCGATCAGGTTGAAGATTCTCTCGCGGAACTGGCCCGGTTAGTGGATACTGCAGGCGGGGTGGTAGTGCAGACTTTGCGCCAAAGTCGGCCCAGTCCCCACCCCCAGACGGTGGTAGGAGCGGGGAAAGTGGAAGAAATCGCCCTCGCCGCGCAAACCAATGGAGCTAATTTGGTGGTGTTCGATCGCGATTTAACCCCCAGTCAAGTGCGCAACCTAGAAATCCAAATCGGCGTGCGGGTGGTCGATCGCACCGAAGTAATTTTAGACATATTTGCCCAACGCGCCCGGTCCGGTGCAGGCAAACTTCAGGTAGAATTAGCTCAGTTAGAGTATATGCTCCCACGTTTGACTGGTAGGGGTCAAGCCATGTCCCGTTTAGGGGGTGGTATCGGCACCAGGGGACCAGGGGAAACGAAACTGGAGACGGAACGCCGCGCCATTAGTCGCCGCATCGCTCGGTTACAGCGGGAAGTAAGCGACCTGCAAGCACATCGCCACCGGTTGCGCCAACACCGCCAGCACCAAGAAGTGCCCTCCGTGGCGATCGTCGGATATACTAATGCCGGTAAATCCACCCTGCTCAACGCTCTCAGCGATGCAGAAGTTTACACCGCCGACCAGTTATTTGCCACTCTCGACCCCACCACCCGCCGGGTTGTGGTGCCAGATGCGGTAACAGGTGAACCCCAGACCGTAGTTTTGACCGATACAGTGGGGTTTATTCGGGAATTACCCGATACCCTGATGGATGCGTTTCGAGCCACTTTAGAAGAAGTCACCGAGGCGGATGCTTTGCTCCACGTGGTGGATCTATCGCATTCAGGATGGCAAAGACAGATGGAATCAGTGATCGGAATTTTAAGTGACATGACCATTGCCACGGGACCGGCTCTGGTGGTCTTCAACAAAATCGACCAAGTGGCGGGAGAAGTGCTGGAGGTAGCCAAGGAAAAATACCCTCAGAGTGTGTTTATTTCCGCGAGCGATCGAATTGGATTAGAAACCCTGCGCCTGCGCATTGGGCAACTACTCCACTACGCCGTAGCGCCTAAGTAAAAATGCTGAATTTTGCCTCTGGAGGCTGACACCCCCCAAAGTTGAGTAATCTCACTGAAGACGACCCCCTGGGGGGTCGGACACAATATAAGTAAGGATGAGATCAATAAGGTTTGATCCCCCGTGGCTTGATAATCGCCGTCTTTTTATCACTTAAGTGATAAAAAGACAATATCTCACTTCAGTGTACTTGGCCTAGAACCTAGCAATACTTGCAAATTCTGGTTGCACGCCCCTGAGTTCTCCCCAATTCACTAAAGCGAGAAGCGAATATTTTCACGTTAGTGAATATGGAGCCATATAGGGGATAGCTGGTGGGATTGTTACCAAGCAAAACTTAATAAACTTCACCGTCTAGATGAAGATTTTGCAAAGCAGTCTGTAATACCTAGACAAACAAGGGTGGGGATAGATACAGTGGAAGCAAAGCCCAACCCCAGCCAGGAGGTATTATGTTCAGACTTTTAGGAGGTGATGGTTGTTGTGTCAAGTTTGCGAGTGTGAATATACAGGCTAAAACTGGGGTTGTGTGGGAAACCATCAAAAGTGACAGCGAGCATGAACTTGAGCAAAATATCCCAACAAGTATTCTGGTAGGATTGGGTGCGAAAAAAATGTTTAGGCAACCATCAAAACTAGCGATCGGAGTCGCCGTAATGGCTGCAACAGCCATTTATGGTATCACAGAGGCTGCGCCAGCGCAGGCATTTATCTTCAACGGCGATCGCATTGAAGTAGATGCAGCCCAAGACCTGGGCAAATCATTCCAAGTAAACTTTGACGGTAATGTAGAGAGAAATACGGTAGAGGGGCTGTCTTCCCTGGCCAAATTTACCTTGACCAGTGTTACCGGCAACCAGGCCATATTCAACATAGAACTGAGCAACACTTCTAATAACGGCATCACTTCCAGAACCAGCGCCCTGGGGTTTGACATCGCAGATGCCACCGTCACCTCTGCCAGCGTTCTGTCTGGAAGCCTGTTTACAAATGCCGTCCTCAACGACGCATTCCCTAACGGGTTTGGCAAAGTAGAAGTTTGTTTTATCAACAACGCCACCAACTGTAAAGGCGGCGGCGGTACTGGCAATAACAGCGGCGTACTGACGGGTGCCACCGGCAGTTTTGCAGCCTCCATCACTCTGAGCGAGTCCACCCAGAAATTTGCCATGAGCAATTTCGGCGTCCGCTATCAAAGCATCGACGACGGTGGCGAACTCAGCGGAGCCAGCGGCACTGGCATGGGCACCACTAGCCCCATAGCCACCAAACCAAAACAGCCGACTTCCATCCCGGAACCAGCTACCAGTACAGCGATATTTCTCGCTGGGGTGGGGTTGCTGAGCGCAGGTAGGAAAAAACAGCCAGCTCGCTTCTAGTTCGCCTACGGCCCCCTGCTCTACCGCTAAGGTAGGCATCGGCATCAAAGCCAGCTTTTGTGTTGCAGCTCAATGCCCAGCCAAAGAGCTTTGTACCTGTAGTAGGATTCGCGAACCGGAGGTGGGCGAAGCCATCGCAAGAGCAATCGCAGCGCCAAGCACCAGGAAGGGAAAAACAGTATGAGCCATTGCAACATAATGGCGAACAGCTCTTCCAATGTGAAGCTGAAAATATAAATAGCCTCGAAAAACCGGTTACCGCCCGGTTATTTCCCTGCGCTCTATGGGACTCTACCCACCAGCAGCGCGACAACATCGGGAGAATATAACCATTACAAGGCATAACCATTTTGGGAGCAAACAAGGGCTACAGATGCCATAACGTACCCAAGCCCAAACCCCCATCCAGGGTGTCATCCTACCCAGAGCAAGCCACCCAAGTAAGCGAATCGCTGTTATAGTTCCCACTTACCGCGCTCCCCATATCGGGGAGTTTTTCATATGGGAGCAGCTTGATGGTTTCCCGTTGCCAAAAACCATATTTGGGAGTAAAATTTGATTAAGAATTGTTGCGAAAGCCGAGCCGAGAGACCTTATGTCTAAAGTGGAAATCTACACTTGGAGTCGCTGCCCCTATTGCATTCGCGCTAAGGGCTTACTCAAACAAAAAGGGATTGAGTTTACAGAATACACCATAGACGGAGACGAAGACGCACGCCAAGCTATGTCCGTGCGAGCCAACGGACGGCGGTCTCTGCCCCAGATTTTCATCAACGACCTCCACGTAGGTGGTTGCGACGACATCCACGACCTCGAGGCGAAAGGCGAACTGGACAAACTCCTACAACAACCAGTTGCCTAATGGTAGGGGCAACCCCCCGTGGTTGCCCTTGACAAAATGGTAGGGGCAACCCCCCGTGGTTGCCCCTAATGTTTTTTGTGCCCTTTTAACGCTTTAATAATGAAGGGACTGCGGGATTAGTTGCCCGCTGGATTTGGAAACAGGGTGAAATCTCACCAAGGGAGCAGGCGTGAAATTTGCGTTTATTATCGACCCCATCCACAAACTGGATCCCACTCACGATAGTAGCGTGGCGATGATGGAATCTGCCCAAGCTCTCGGGCATGAAGTCTGGATCGCGGAAGCTAACTGGCTGAGCGTGGTAGAGGGTAAGGCTTGGGCGATTTTGCAACGGGTGCGCAACATCCCCGTACAGCAAAGGGACGGACGCTGGGTGAAATCGGATCCTTGGTATGAAATCGGCGATCGCATCTTTGCCCCCCTGGAGCAGATGGATGCCGTCTTCATGCGGGTGGACCCGCCAGTAAACGTCTCCTACCTCTACACCACCTATATCCTCGACTACATCAACCCCGAAAAAACCCTCGTACTCAATAACCCTTCTGGGTTAAGGCGAGCCAATGAAAAAATGTATGCTCTGCAATTTACCGGCGCCATTCCCGAAACTATTGTCAGTGCCGATAAATTGACCATCCGCCAATTTGCCGAAGCCAAAGGCATGGCGATTCTCAAGCCTTTGGGGGGCAAAGCTGGGGAAGGAATTTTACAACTCAACCCCGCTGACCCCAATTTTAACTCCCTCTGGGAAATCAGCACCGACAGAGGCCAAAAACCGGTGATGGTCCAAACCTATCTCCCAGAAGCCCGGGAAGGCGACAAACGAATTATCCTCCTCAACGGGCAACCCGTGGGTGCCATCAACCGCGTCCCCAAGGGTGATGAATTTCGGGGTAATATGGCCGTGGGTGGTCGGGTAGAAAAAACCGAAATCACCCCCCGCGAGCAAGAAATTTGCCGCCAACTGTCCCTAAAACTCCAAGAAGATGGCTTGTATTTCGTCGGTATTGATGTGATTGGCGGTTACTTAACCGAGGTTAATGTCACCAGTCCCACAGGATTGCGCGAAATTGACCTATTCCGCCAGGGTTTATCTCCCCTAGGACATCAGGTTATCCTGTGGGTGGAACAAATGAGAAAAAGTAGATTTTAGTAATTTGTCATTTGACAAATGACAAGTGACAAATGACAAGTGACCAAGGACAAGGGACAAATGACTAATAACCAAATCGGGGTGGCAGTTGTGGGGACGGGATTTGGGGAAAAAATCCACATCCCCGGATTTGCAGAACACCCGCGCACGCAAGTAGTGGCGGTATATCACCGAGATTTAGCTAAAGCCAAAACCATTGCCGAGGCTCATGGCATTCCCACGGCTAGCGACAGCTTAGGGGATATCATTACGATGCGGGAAGTGCAGGGCGTGAGCATTTCCACGCCGCCATTTTTGCATTATGAAATGGCTAAAATGGTGCTAACAGCAGGGAAACATTTGCTGTTAGAAAAACCTACCACAATGAATGCGGCGGAGGCGCGATCGCTCTACCAAATCGCCGCTAATAAACATGTCACCATCACCCTTGACTTTGAATTTCGCTTTGTTCCAGCTTGGCAGCGATTCAAAGAACTATTAGAAGATAATTACTGTGGCCAAAAACGCCTAATCAAAATCGATTGGTTAGTATCGAGTCGCGCTGATGCGAACCGTCCTTGGAACTGGTACGCCCAAAAAGCCTGCGGCGGTGGCGCTTTAGGTGCCGTTGGTTCCCACGCCTTTGATTATATCACTTGGCTGTTTGCCCCCATCCGCCGCCTTTGCGGTTTTCTCAGCACCGCTATTCCCGATCGTCCCGACCCTGCAGCCGGTGGCGTTCTCAAACCAGTAGATGCGGATGACACTTGCCTGATTATGATGGAATTAGCCGATGGTACACCATGTCAACTTACCATTAGTTCTGTCACCTATCAAGGCCGGGGGCATTGGGTGGAAGTGTATGGCGATCAAGGCACCCTTGTGCTGGGGAATGATAACCAAAAAGATTATATCCACGGTTTTCGCCTCCAAGGCGCTCCGGCTGGGCAACCTTTGCGGGAAATAGAAATTCCTAAACGTCTCGACTTTCCCAAAACTTATCTTGATGGACGCCTTGCGCCTTTTGTCCGTGTGGCTGACCATTGGGTAAAATCAATGGATGGGGGCACTAATTCTCCCCCCGGACTCAGGGAAGGTATCAACTCGCAGTTATTAATGGATTTAACCCACAAATCTCAGCAAATTGGTGGTTGGGTGGATGTTCCTGATTTGGCCAGTTTTCTGGAATAGTCAGGGACTAGGGACTAGGGACTTTTGACCTATGGTGGTAATATAGGGGCGCAAACCGTTAACGCCTGCGATGACGCTGGAACCGTTGTTAATGAGGGTGGCGGCCATTGGGTTCATACCGACGGTGGCAGCGATCGCCAGTCCCGAAAGGTTGGGAATGGCGACAATGCCGGTATTCTGGTAGATAATGCTTTTGGCATTGCGAGCGATCGTAATTGCCTCCACCAAACCCCACAAGTCGTTTTTCATCAACACCACATCTGCAGTTTCCCGCGCCACTTCCGAACCATCTCGGAACGATACAGATACATCCGCATAAGCCAAAGCCGCCGAGTCATTTAACCCATCGCCGACAAAAGCCACGGTTTTGCCTTGCTCGCACAGCTCTTGAATCACTTTTGCCTTACATTCCGGGAAGGCTTCGGCGTGGGTGTTGGCTTCGGGAATATCCAATTGCGCTGCCACAGTTCTGGCACGATGCCAACTATCCCCAGTGAGCAGATGAATTTCGGCGCCAATTTGCCCGCTTAAAATATCCACTACTTCCCGACTTTCTAGACGAATGGGGTCTGTATATTGAATTAACCCCAAAATCTGACCTTTGCTGGCAACATAGATGGCGGGAATTTTTTCCTCCTGCAACTGGGGATGATGGTGATACAACGGCTCTAGGTCGATGTTTTCTTGGCGCAAGAAGCGATCGCTCCCCACTAAAACCATTTCCCCTTCAATACTGGCTTTGATACCTAAACCCACTTGATATTCCCACTCACCCCGGGGGGGTATTGTCACCTCGTGATAATTAGCGTGACGCATAATGGCATCTGCCACTGGGTGGGTAATGCGTTGTTCGGCGGCGGCGGCTAGTTGCAACACCCGTTTTTTAGAGACACCCACAGGGGTTTTAATGCCACAAATGGCTACCTCTCCTTGGGTGAGAGTGCCGGTTTTGTCAAAGACAATGGCATCAACTTGAGCCAGTTTTTCCATCGCTCTACCGCTGCGGATGAGAATTCCCCGCCTTGCGGCGTAGCTCAGGGATGCCATGACGGTGGTGGGGACGGATACGCGGATACCGGTGGCAAAGTCGAGGGTGAGAATGGATGCGGCTCTGGCGGCGTTGCCGGTGAGGGCAAATACGGCGCCAGAGAGAATTAATGCAGGCATGACGGCCCGATCGGCTATTTTGGCGGCGTAGTTTTCAATCCGGGTATCGTGAACTGGCGCATCTTGAATTAACTGCAGAGTGCGTCCGGCGCGAGTTTCTGCCCCTACTTTGGCCGCTAAAATGTAGATTTGCCCTGACCGCACGAGAGTTGAGGCATACACTTCTTGCCCTTGGTGACGGACTACTGGCATCGATTCCCCAGTGAGTTTTTGCTCATCTACCAGAGCTTTCCCCTGCAAAATCCGACCATCTACGGGTATTTGCTCCCCAGGATAAACGATAACTGTCTCTCCGGGTTCTACTTGTTCTATGGGAATTTGCTGTTTTTCTCCTCCTCGCTCTACCCAGGCAAATCGTGCCAAAGATTTGAGTAAGTCGGAGGTGTTATTTTGAGAAGAGCGGGCGGTACGATCGCGGATAGTTTCGCCTAATTCAATCAGCGCCAACATACTGGCAGAAGTCAGAAAATGACCCTGAATGGTGGTAATGGAAATGGCGAGGGTATCGAGAAAATCGATGTTGAGCCGTCGCTGTTGGAAGACACCAAAAGCAGCGCGTTTAGCCACTGGTATAGCGGCAAAGGCGATCGTAGTACCGATTAAGCCGGGAGCCAGGGAAAAACCTAATGGACCACTAATCAGAGCTAGGAGCGCGGCTGTGGCGGGCAATTTTAGTTCTGACCATAAACTGACTGGATTTTCGGTGGGTGGGGATGCTCCCGCTGTTAAGAAACCCGGTTTCTGAGCTTTGGCGAGGATTTGCTCTAGGTAATAGGGGAGGTCTTCTTCTGGGAGCAGTCCGGGAAGATAGTATATGGTGATGGAAGCAGCCGATCGCTTAATCCTAATCCCGGAAATGTGGGGGTCTGCGGCTGCCAGTTCTTCCAGTCGCGCCGCATAATCTGCATTATGGATAATTTTTGGCACCCGCAACCGAATCCTCCCCCGCGTCCGATGGATAATTTGATAAACCGGTCTGCCAGCAACCGGGTTTCTGAAACCAGAGCCTATTGCTTGACCAAAAACTTGATCCAAGAAAGCCGGTTTCTCCTCCACAAGTGACCAGTTCCCAGAAGCATCAGCAGCAACTGGATTTGGTTGTAGAAGCACCCTTGGTGCCATCTCACCTCCCTCCTAATTTATCACTAGCTTTTTTCCCAATTTTATTGGGTAATTACGTTAAATTGGCAGATTAGCCATCAAATCCAGCATCACTGCAAGGGTGGACGCCTTGCAGCCATTCCACATAGTTCCTGGTGGTGCAACTTCACCATTCCTATCACCATTTTTACCTGCTTCCACATCTGAATCAGGTTCTGAATCAGGTTCTGAATCAGTTTTTGAATCAGGTTCGTAGTTGGGCTTTAGCCCTCTTGGTTCGTAGTTGGGCTTTAGCCCTCTTGCTGAATCAGTTTTTGAATCAGGTTCGTAGTTGGGCTTTAGCCCTCTTGGTTCGTAGTTGGGCTTTAGCCCTCTTGCTGAATCAGTTTTTGAATCAGGTTCGTAGTTGGGCTTTAGCCC
>DVDU01000140.1 GCA_015296065.1 Oscillatoriaceae cyanobacterium M33_DOE_052
CAAAAAGGGAGAAAGGGGAGTAAGACCTGGATGCTTTCTGGCTCCAACTCTCCCCTCTCCCTACTTGGGAGAGGGGACGGGGGTGAGGGCGCGGGGTTTAACAAAAAAACATTCTCATTCTTAATTGAAATGACTATAATTACGCGGGCAATGGACACCGCAATGCCGGGTCCTACGGTTGTACGGTTGAGTTACCAAAGGACAATAGGCCCCCCCAGTTCTTGATTTCTGTAACTGTAATCATTATGAATGTTGTAACTTTAATCAAAAATATTGTGTTTTCGGGGCTTCTAGAATTTGAATTTTGTTACAACAATCAAATTTTGGGGGGCCAGAATCCCCCAAAAGCGGTCAGAATGGGTCCTGCGGCGGCTGTGGGGACCCTGGGGAGGGCGCTTCATCACTCGCGAGGGATAGAAGAAATGGCCGCAAATAACGCAACTTCGTGGAATCCCTCGATAGGTTGCCCTGTAAGGGTTTCAGCGATTTTTACTGGGGGTGTTTTGGGGTTTTGTAGTGGTCAATTTCGGATCCCTCGCAAATCGCCTCTTGACACGGCGCCCCGTATGGGTTTTAATAAGGAGAGTCCCCGCTAGTCGGGGACATAACTTGAATGGAAACTAAACAACATCACAATAGCTAGGCTAGCTAAGTTAACAGTCCCCGCTAGTCGGGGACATAACTTGAATGGAAACACCCCGCAGGGACTGCGATGCGGTGTGTGACACGCAGCTCTGCGTCCCCGCTAGTCGGGGACATAACTTGAATGGAAACCAGGACGGCGTCGGCGGCGGCGGGCTGAACGAGCGGCAGGCGCGCATCCTCCACGTCCCCGCTAGTCGGGGACATAACTTGAATGGAAACTTGACCTGCAGTTCCTCGACGCCGCGCTGCTGGAGCGGGACCTGAGCGGTGTCCCCGCTAGTCGGGGACATAACTTGAATGGAAACCCTCGGCCACCGATCGCACAAACCCACCGGCGGGTGTGGAGTCCCCGCTAGTCGGGGACATAACTTGAATGGAAACCCTATGTCACGCCCCTTCACCCGTGCCGGGACGGCATGGGCGTCCCCGCTAGTCGGGGACATAACTTGAATGGAAACCGTCTAATGTCTTTTCGATGTCCATAGTCAGTGTTTTGCTTGTCCCCGCTAGTCGGGGACATAACTTGAATGGAAACTATTAAGAGCTTAACCTTGAGTTTGAGGGGTGGGTTGAAATCAGTCCCCGCTAGTCGGGGACATAACTTGAATGGAAACAAACTGCGGTAAAGCAGGCAATGAAACGTTCATTAATAACTGGTCCCCGCTAGTCGGGGACATAACTTGAATGGAAACTGCTTCCATCTGCACGGGTGCAGAACATCCGGGAGTCCGCAAAGGGCAGTATGTCCCCGCTAGTCGGGGACATAACTTGAATGGAAACGATAGGATGCGGTATTGGGTATCCATTCAGGGTACAGTCCCCGCTAGTCGGGGACATAACTTGAATGGAAACATATGCCAGCCAGTGCAGCAAACTGGAAATACTGGGAATGTCCCCGCTAGTCGGGGACATAACTTGAATGGAAACCCTTGAATGCCGCCAATGCCAAGCTGCTATTGCACTCTTTTAGTCCCCGCTAGTCGGGGACATAACTTGAATGGAAACATTGATACTAACCCTTCTTCAAGGATAGATTCTAGTCCCCGCTAGTCGGGGACATAACTTGAATGGAAACCATCCCAGTGGCGATAACCAATTTTCATTTTTACCTCTCCATCTGTCCCCGCTAGTCGGGGACATAACTTGAATGGAAACTTATTATCTGCCCCTGAAAAGCCCATGATAGCTTGTTTTGGGTCCCCGCTAGTCGGGGACATAACTTGAATGGAAACGGCTTCGCCGAGAAACATCCAGCACGGGCGCTCGCGTCTAGGCGGTCCCCGCTAGTCGGGGACATAACTTGAATGGAAACTATGTGGATGTATGTCCATTTTTCTGTTTTACATTTTTTGATGTCCCCGCTAGTCGGGGACATAACTTGAATGGAAACGAGTGATGATGGCCTTCTGGGTAGTACCGGGGACTACCGAAATTGATTCTTGTAACAATAATCAAAATCTGTATTTTCGGGCTTCCAAAATTTGATTTTTGTTACAAATTTCAAAAACTCATTTAAATGAAAAATGTCCTTGAGTCCGGCGACTCAAGGACATTTTCCTACTTATGGGATGGAAGCTCCGAAGAGCAAAGAAAAAAGGTGCATCAGGTCAACAGGTTAACTAACCCCCATTAGGGGGTTAGGCAATCGAGCTGGTTTGTCTCCTGATTATTTGAAATGACTATAACTATTCGATCGGGTC
Source organism: Oscillatoriaceae cyanobacterium M33_DOE_052 (assembly GCA_015296065.1). Classification (GTDB taxonomy): domain Bacteria; phylum Cyanobacteriota; class Cyanobacteriia; order Cyanobacteriales; family Laspinemataceae; genus Koinonema. The sequence continues at coordinate 2,346 of DVDU01000140.1, forward strand.
AGCCGGTGAGGAGCTAGCTTCCCCAGGGCTTTTATCCGTAGCGACGATCGCCGGTTCAAGTCGTTTCGATCGCGCCGCTTGCGAGTCTTCCTCCGGTGGCGTTTCTGAATTACCTTCAGCCACAGTTTCCGGGGCCGTTTCCACCGTGGGAGTTTCCGCCACAATTTCCGGGACCGTTTCCACCGTGGGAGTTTCCACCACAGTTTCCGGGACCATTTCCACCGTGGGAGTTTCCGCCACAGTTTCTGGGACCATTTCCACCGGGGGAGTTTCCGCCACAGTTTCCGGGGCCATTTCCACCGGGGGAGTTTCCGCCACAGTTTCTGGGACCATTTCCACCGTGGGAGTTTCCGCCACAGTTTCCGGGGCCATTTCCACCGTGGGAGTTTCCACCACAGTTTCCGGGACCATTTCCACCGGGGGAGTTTCCGCCACAGTTTCCGGGGCCATTTCCACCGTGGGAGTTTCCGCCACAGTTTCCGGGGCCATTTCCACCGGGGGAGCTGCTACAGATACTGCCTCCTCAGTCACAGGAGGCACTACCTCAGCTACAGGGGCCGATGTGGGAGCATCCACCTTTGGTTTAGCAGTAGATGGAGTTTGGGCTTTATCCTTTTTGAATTTACCCAGCAAACCAAGAACCAAACCAGAGACAGGGGCAGTAATTTTCGCCAAACCGCCACCAGATTTAGTCGCCGGAGTTGTAGCCGGAGTTTTTGACTTAGATGGAGGAGTTTTCACCTTGCCTTGAGCAGGCTTAGTTTCCGGTTTCGCCCGGACAGGTTTTGCCGAAGTGGTGGCAACCGGTTCTGATGCGGCTTCTGATGCGGGTTCTGGGGTCGGTTCTGGTGTGGCTTCTGGTGTGGCTTCTGATACCGGTTCTGATGCGGCTTCCGGTACAGGTTCCGATACCACTTCTGGGACAACTGTAGCGGGTGGTGGCTCGGGGGCGACAATATCAGCAGCCGATGCAGCAACTGGAGGAGGGGCCACCGGCTCAGAAGTTGGGGCACTGACAGGAGTTGCAGCCACCGGTTTAGCTTCCGGCTTGTCTTTGGGCTTACCTTTAAATAGACTGGTAAAACGTTCTTGCAGTTGGGAGATACCAGCAGAGAGCTTTTTTTGCTCAGCGATGCGGGTGCGCATGGGTGCGGGGGTGACTTCCCGACGCAAGTTGAGGGTTTGCCAGCCAAACCAGGAGAGCAAAGCCACGCTGGCAGTTTGGCCGAGCAACACTGCACCAGTGATGCGTCCAGCACAGAACCACAAAACTAAAGCATAGAATAGTCCTACGCCACTCCAGATAAAGTCTTCTTTGCGGTGGACCTCTGGAAAGAAGAAGGCGGCTAAGTAGATAGCGATGCTACCCACAGCGATCGTTATGGCCAGGATATATGCCAGCATGTTTGTGTTTTGCTCCCTATATAGCTACTCCAGAGACGGGCGCCGTCTGTCTCTTTGGTCAATTTTACCGCTCTTGTCGCCCAGATTGACGGGGAGCTTTGAGAGCGGGGACAGGGGGGACCGTTTGCTAAACTCGAAATCAAGCAGGAGGCATCATGGGTAATCTACTGCTAATCGAATCCCCAGGTAAAATCAAAAAGCTGAGTCAAATCCTGGGTAGTGGCTGGATAGTCAAAGCCAGTAGCGGACATATCCGCGAGCTAGCAAATGATGGCGAAGATGCTCTCGGTTTCGACCTGGAAGGCGATCGCGTTCACTGTCGGTATGAACCCAGAGGCGATCGGGGCAAAAAGGTACTCGCTGAACTGCGCCAAGCCGTCAAACAAGCCACAGAAGTCTATATCGCCACCGACCCCGATCGCGAAGGCGAGACCATTGGCTGGCACCTCGCCCAAGAATTGCGCCTCAAGCAACCCAAGCGCGTCACTTATACCGAAATTACCAAACCCGCAGTCACCGGCGCGATCGCCCATCCCAGAACCCTCAACGCCAACTTAATCGCCGCCGGTCGCGCTCGCGATTGCCTCGATAAACTGGTAGGCTACAAAGGCAGTAAACACGTAGTTTGGGCATTGAAAAACGGCGCCAAATCAATGGGAAGAGTCCAGAGCGCCACCCTGCATCTGCTTTGTCTGCGCGAGAGAGAAATTCAAGCCTTTAAACCCCAAGATTACTGGAGCGTTTGGGTTGAGTACGCCGAAGGATTTCGCGCACTTTATCGGGGAAGTTTGAGCGAAACAGAAAACCCCACCCAAGCTCAAGATGATGCCGCCGAATCAACCGAAACCACCACCCCCGAATCCGAGCGAGTTCTCAGCCAAGCCGAAGCCGATCGACTGGTAGAAATCGCCCGCACTCACCCCCATCAAGTAGTCAAAATCGAAAGCAAAACCACCAGCTCTCCCCCACCGCCACCCTTTATCACCTCCACCCTTCAACAAGCCGCCGGTGCGAAATTGCGCTTTTCCCCAGAAACCACCATGAAAGTCGCCCAATCTCTTTATGAAGCGGGCTATATTACCTACATGCGCACCGATTCCGTAGCGCTTTCAGAGCAATTTTGCGCCGATGTCCGTAAATATCTGCAACAACAAGACCCTACCAATATTCCCCACAGCCAAACCAAACACCGAGCCAGTCACATAGCCCAGGAAGCACACGAAGCCATTCGCCCCACCGATGTTTTCCAAACTCCCGATAAATTATCCCTAAACTTAATCGCCGATGAAGCCAAACTCTATGACTTAATTTGGCGGCGAGCCGTCGCCTCACAGTGCAGTCCGGCTCAACTGGGAAAAACTCGCATCATCACCCAATCCGGGACAGTTTTTTGGGAAGCCCGTGGCCAAATTCTCCTATTTCCAGGATATACTATTTATTGGCATAATATCAGCGGTGATTCCCAACTTCCAACCGTGAAACAAGGGCAGCCCCTGCAACTGAAAAAAGCCGGAGCTGACCAGAAACAAACCCAGGCACCACCGCGCTATACCGAGCCAAAACTCGTCCAACTCATGGAACAAAAAGGCATTGGCCGCCCCAGCACTTATTCTCCCACCATTAAGACGCTGAAAGAGCGGGAATATGTGGTATTATCTAAAGGCAAATTGCAGCCCACAGCATTAGGGATGGACTTGGATGCTGTTTTAGAGCGGGTGTTGCCAGACTTAATCCAAGCTGATTTTACCGCCCAAATGGAGCGGCAATTGGATGCGATCGCCGGAGGCAAGCTGGACTGGGAGCGCTATTTAACCGGCTGGCACCGGGAATATTTCGCTCCTGCGATCGCCCATGCCGTTGCGGAAATCAGAAAAGGCATCCCCAGGGGTGAGTTTAAAACTCAGGAAACTGGCAGCTTGGCGGACAAGAAAAAACGCCAACCGGTTAATCATTTTGATACTGATGACAATGCCAGATTAGCCCAGATGAAAAAGGAGCAACCGGTAAATCCCTTTGCCAGCGAAAACAGCGGCATGGCTGCCCCAAGCAAAAAGAGAAAACCAGTTAATTCCTCTCCCAGCCAAAGCGATGGCACCCCACAAGCAGCACCAATAGAAATCCTTTGTCCCAACTGTGGAAATTTGATGACAAAAGTGTTATCCAAATCAGAGAAAATGAAAGCCGACCATTTCCTAAGTTGCGATAAGTGGCAAAATGGATGTGGGACAGTGATGTTCTTGAATGTCAAAACCGGCACTTATGAACTCCCCTATTCTCACCGCCCGCAGACACCTAAAACCGACTCGCCAGCAGCAGAATATCCCTGTCCCCTGTGCGGCACCCCAATGGAACGCTACGAGTACAATAAGGATGGTCAAAATAAGGTAATGTGGCGTTGCGCTAACCCCGAAACGAAGCGAACAAGCTGCAAAGAAGTGGCATTTTTCCAGAGTAAGCAGGGGGGGTGGTGGTCGCCGAAATTTGGCGAATTATCTGCCCCCAAATCTTCGTAGGGGAGCAGGGGGGCAGGGGGGCAGGGGGAGTGTGGGGAGTGTGGGGAGTGTGGGGAGTGTGGGAA
>DVDU01000310.1 GCA_015296065.1 Oscillatoriaceae cyanobacterium M33_DOE_052
GCCAGCACCCCGGCAAAGGAAGTTTGAAGATGAAACGTTATCGGGCTAGTCTCGACAATGATTTCTTGATGGAAATCCTCGCTTATTCCTTACCTCACACTCTACCACATTCTCTCTCTTAATTTGATGCGTTTGCCCTGAAGCCTTAACCGAGGTTAGCCGTCTGAACCGGGAGGGAATATCAAAATCTATGGACGAACCGGCAGAAAGCAAAATATCATTAGGCGATCAGACTTTTTTAGAAGATATGCTGGACAATTAGAAAGCATATCTGAGCATGGATAATTGTGTCAATAAATGGGCTTCTTGGCCTTTACCTAGAATATTAGCCCAGATTTTGCAAAAATCAGGAGGAAGTTATGAAGATTAAGTTGCTATCTAACTTAAGTTTACTTGCCGCTAACGTTTTAGTCGCTAGTTCGATTGTTTTTCAAGGTCAAATATCAACTGCAGAGTCAGGCAGTTATCGCAAAGACTTGTGGCTCGGAGTTTATCAGATTATCTCTTACCAATATACCAAAAAGTCATTCACATCAGATGTGTACACAATTTGGACGCTAACAAACCGCAGCGAAGAACCCATACCAAAAACCTGGACGGAGACAAAAACTATTGACGTAACTGGTGGATTAAACTGGGAATTAGCCGAAATCAGTTATCAAAATTCGTATAGTTCTACGGATAGTACAACATACACTATTAATCCAGGAAAGAAGGGGATTTTAAAATTTTACTGGACAGGCAATCAAATAACAGGAGGAAAGGTAACGACAGAAACATACACTCCATTATTGTCATCTGAACTACACTTTTGGAGTGAAGATAATATTGGAGGTGGTAAATTCAATTATGTTCCTAATTGGGACTACAGCGAAGTTGACGTGCCCGAACCACTTACCATTTCTGGCACAGGTGTAGCATTAGTATTTGGGGTTCTTTTAAAAAGAAGATCCTATCTAAAAAGCAGAACATAAGTAAGTTAATGTGGATTTTTCAACTTGGCTCCACCATAACTTCTCAACCAGCGAAAAATTGCGAAAATTTGCCATAAATTGATTTCATCTGCTTGGAATTCGAGCTGTACTTGATGCCGATATCTTTTGGCTTCCCATCTCTATCGACTGTAAATAAAAAGCATGGCAAATTGGCGAGGTACATATTTAGCCCATCATCATTGTCAAAAAGTGCCCCCTAACCCGCACGACACCAAAAAGTAGGGACAAGGCATTGCCTTGTCCCTACAAACCTTTGAACTGAATCAACCGAACCTTAAAGCTGCTTCACTTCTGATACTAATTTGGCCACCACATCTTTCGCGCTGCCAAATAACATCATCGTCCGGTCTTTGTAAAACAAATCATTCTCAATGCCCGCAAACCCAGTATTCATACTGCGTTTAATCACAATTGTATGACCGGCTTTATCCACATCCAAAATCGGCATCCCGTAAATCGGACTGCTGGGATTTTCCCGCGCCGCCGGGTTCACCACATCATTAGCACCGATGACTAATGCCACATCAGTTTGGTCAAACATGGGATTAATATCATCCATGTCATATAACACTTCATATGGCACATTAGCTTCCGCTAACAAGACGTTCATGTGACCGGGCATCCGTCCTGCCACTGGGTGAATGGCATATTTTACCTCCACTCCCAGGCGCTCCAATTGGTCCGCCAATTCTCGCACCGCGTGCTGGGCCTGAGCTACTGCCATCCCATAACCAGGAACAATGACCACAGAACGCGCATAACCTAACATCATCGCGCTCTCTTCTGGGTCGATGCTGTGGATAGTTTGGTCGCCCACACTACCACTAGCAGCGGCTGCAGTGCCACCCTCACCGCTGCCAAAACCGGCGAATAAGACGTTAGCCAGGGAGCGGTTCATGGCTTTGCACATGATGACAGTAAGGATGATACCGGAAGCTCCGACTAAAGCCCCAGCGATGATGAGCATATTATTCATCACCACAAAACCGGCGGCGGATGCTGCTAAACCAGAAAAGGCATTTAACAGGGATATCACCACTGGCATATCACCGCCGCCAATGGGGATAACGAACATCACACCTAATACTAGAGAAATACCCACCAGAGCCAGGAAGATGGGAATATTTGAGGGTTGGAGGCAGATATAGACGCTCCCCACGAGAAACCCACCCAAGAGCAAGGCGTTAACCACTTGCTGGAAGGGGAAAAGAATGGGGGAACCAGTCATAATGCCTTGGAGTTTGGCAAAGGCAACAAAAGAGCCGGTTAAGGTGACGCCACCGATGAGGACGCCGAGTAAGGCGGTGATGGTGGTGTCCAGGGGAGGGTTATCGAAGGTGGCGAAATAGCGCCAGAATTCTCCCACGGCTACCATTGCGGAGGCGGCGCCGCCTAAGCCGTTGAGTAAGCCCACCATTTGGGGCATTTCGGTCATGGCGACTTTGTAGGCGGAGACGATACCGATGACTGTGCCAATGGCGATCGCCAAGAGAATCATCTGGTAGTTCAATATATGCTTATCCAGCAGCGTTGCCACCACGGCTAGCAGCATCCCAATAGAAGCCACTAAATTACCCTTGCGCGCAGTGGCGGGAGAGCCGAGCTGTTTCAGCCCCACGAAAAATAGGGACGACGCCACCAAATAAGTTAGCTGGATTACTGTAGGCATAAAGCTGCTCATGCTTTTGCATCCTCCTTTTTCTTGAACATTTGCAACATCCGATCGGTCACTAAAAAGCCACCCACCACGTTAACCGTGGCCAAAATGATGGCAATCAAGCCCAAAATCACCGTTACCGACCAATCCTTATCCCCGGCGATAATCAACGCCCCCAGCACAGAAATGCCAGAGATAGCATTTGACCCCGACATCAAAGGAGTGTGCAACGTCGGCGGCACTTTATTAATCACTTCAAAGCCCGCAAAAGAGGCCAATACAAACACAAACAAAGCGGAAATCAAGATTTCTGACATATAGCTAAAAGCTCCTGATTTTTTTATGTGTTAACCCAATTTGGTCAGCACATCATCACCTAACAAAACCATCATGTGTTATACCTTCGCCTTAACAGCTTCCAAGGCATCACGCACCCGCTCAGAGCGAATTTCACCCTGGTGAGTCAGGCAAGTATCCCTGATAATATCGTCTTCAAAATTGAGAATCAGCTCACCTTTTGGCGCCATCAACTGCAACAAAGTAGAGACATTTTTGGCATACATCTGGCTAGCATGAACTGGCATAGAAGCAGGCAGGTTAATCGGACCAATAATCGTGACACCCTGCACTACCACATCTTTCCCAGCTTGAGTCAAAGCGCAGTTACCACCTTGTTCCGCTGCCAAGTCAACAATGACGCTCCCTGGTTTCATCGCCAATACCATTTCCTCGGTGACTAACACCGGCGCTTTCTTGCCTGGGACCTGGGCAGTCGTAATCACCACATCCGCAGCGGCGATATGCTGCGCTACCACTTCTTGGGTGCGGCGTTTAGATTCTTCTGAGATTTCCCGCGCATAGCCACCAGCAGCTACGGTTTCCTCAGCGAGCTGGACTTCTACAAACTTGGCGCCGAGGCTTTGCACTTCTTCCTTAACAGCGGGACGAATATCAAAGGCTTCCACTACAGCGCCGAGACGGCGAGCCGTGGCGATCGCCTGTAACCCAGCCACCCCAGCACCCATGATAAACACCTTCGCCGGACGGATCGTGCCAGCAGCAGTAGTCAACATCGGGAAAAACTTCGGACAAGCCGCCGCCGCAATCAAAGTAGCTTTATAACCCGCTACCCCCGCCTGAGACGATAGCGCATCCATACTTTGAGCGCGGCTAGTGCGTGGGATCATCTCCATACTAAAAGCCGTCACCCCCCGACTAGCCAGTTGCGCTACCACCGGCGGATTACCCAGAGGATTCAAAAACCCAATCAGGACCCCACCTTGGCGCATTTGGCTGATTTCCGCCTCTTTGGGGGGAGCCACTTTCACCACCACATCCACCTCACCCCAGAGGGTTGCCGGATCCGAGATGATTTTGGCCCCAGCGGCGGTGTATGTCTCATCAGAGAAAAACGCCGCCTCTCCGGCACCTTTTTCTACCCACACCTCGACACCTTGTTTGGTCAACCTAGCGATGACATCTGGCACCAAAGCCACACGCCGTTCGCCCACTTCTATTTCTTTTGCTACGCCGATTTTCATCTCAATTTCTCCGTCTTTCACTTGGTGATTTTGGCTGCTAACGGGCTCAGCAAGCCCTTTCACAAGACTACCGAAAAGCGAAACTGCGTTCCGGCCAGATACTAACCATTACTATTCCCAGCGGCGCTCCTCCAGCCGATTCTCCCTAGATTTAGTTGGGGGCAATGAACCACAGTCAATAAGGGTGATCCTCGACTCAAACAGCGCTTGTTATCCTTAGCTAATGGTAATTTTCTCCTACTGCCAAAATGCTTAACCCATTTACTTCCCGCATCAATTACCGCTGTCTGGCCTCCCTCCTGAGAGAGGGAAGGGCGGGTTATGGGGGGGGTTCACCAGTTAGTTCTTTCTTAGTGGAGGCTGCAGGTACAACCGCCCTTACGTCTCTTCATCCTAAGCGTTGGATACTGGCGAACCCGCCTCTAAAAATTCAATTGACACTTTTTCTGCTTAACCATTTTGCCGAATTGAGAAATTCCTTGCATTTTAAGCTGAGTTCCCAACTATCCCAGCTTATTTTTATCTTCTCTTATGGATTTGGGAACTCAAACATCAAGATTCTCTAACATTAAGTGCGCTATACCGGGGTAAACCTACTTCAACAATTTAAACTAAGGAAAAGATTTCGTGGCTAATGCTTATACAATCTTAATAAGTCCCTTGCCCTGCTCCCCCTAGAGGGGAAGATGGGGAAGAGCCCACACTGCCCACCCGACCCACACTCCCCACCCCCTCCCTCGGGGGGACGGCACTTTTACTCATTCCGGAGCGTCAATAGGGGGAACAGTAATCCTGGCATTGCCAGGAAGCAAGCACACTGTCATGGTAGCCAGCCCCTGGGATGGGTGTTCTTACCCAAAAAATCCCCCAGCCCTAGCTCGGTGGCAGAGAAAAGTGTAACTTAACAAATAATATTCCGGGTCAAGTATTGCCATATGCGAGGGAGCCTTGCTGGGGCACCTGCACCCTGGTGGAATCTCAAATCAGACCCAGCCGTGTTTACTAGAGGATACTCTATGCGTCGTCTGTTATCTATCTTGTTAGTGACTGGTTGTGCCATGACCGGATTGCCAGGAGCGAGTCTAGCCCAGAGCAATCGCGGTTTTACGATATTTGGTGGACCCGATCGGGGATACGAGCTGGACTATCACCTGGAAAGAGGGAGAGCTGATGTGTCCGATCGCTATCGCCTGCGCATTCCCGGGCGGAAACTCATCGGGGCGGTCTCCAAACTAACCATCGATTATCCCGACTACTACCGAGGCAGATTCGACCCTAGCCGGGTAGAGGTATTAGTTGGTCAAGAGAAAGTGTCCCTGACCTGCACCGAGAAGACATTAGAACAGAGCCAGACAGAAGCCAACCCCCAACCGCAGGGGGAAAACACCGCTCCGTGTCAAGTGTTGTGGGACGCCCAGAAGCGAGCGATCGAGGTTAACTTCCCGCAGCCCCTCACAGGGAGCAAAGATTTAGAGCTAGTGTTTTCCAACGTCAGGAACCCGTGGCGGGGAGGCATGTTTTACTTCAACTGTCGGATATCCAGCCTGACGGGCTCGCCCTTACCGCAGTATGTAGGCACCTGGGTTTTGACCATCGATTAATCCCAGAGATCAGCAATTAACCCCACCCGAGTGGGGTATTTTCTCCCGGTTAATGATACAATAAAAAATTGTCACTTTTTGACGAGAGAGAACAGTCCGGGAGGAAAAAACATGACGAAGCGAACCCTACATGGCACCAGCCGCAAGCGCAAAAGAGTATCAGGTTTTCGCGTCCGGATGCGGACGAAAAATGGCCAAAAAGTAATCAAAGCTCGCCGCCGCAAGGGCAGGTATCGTTTGGCCGTGTAGCACCGCCAGCCGCAGAAAGTTAGGTGCCAGACTCTCGCCATCCGTGACGAGTCAGGGCAGACTTTCCCAATTTCCAGCAAAATGCCCATCGGGAAACCGTGTTGCCACAAGAGAATCGCTTAAAGCACCGGCGCGATTTTGACGCTGTGTACAAATCTGGTACTCGCCGTACCCACGGCAAGCTGAGTGCGATCGCCCTTGGACGCGACCGTGGCTCTGTGGAGAGAAAGCCATCGAGCGAGACAGGTTTTGCCACGTCACCACCATCAGCCCCACCCACCCGCATCGGGATTTCCATCAGTCAAAAAGTCAGCAAAAGTGCTGTGGTGCGCAACCGCATCAAACGCCAGATTCGAGCTGCCTTACTAGAACTGTTACCAAGATTATCAGATGGATGGGATATCACCATCGTCGTGCGTCCTGGGGCAAGTCAGTGCAATTATTGCCAATTTCTGCAAAAATTAGAGCAGTTGTTGGCATCTTTGGAGGTACTCAATGGGGATTAAGGAGGAAATCTACTATGCAGGGGGTCCGCACCGGGGAGATCTGATCTTCAACCTGTTGCTGGGTTTGACCGTGGTGGCGTTGCCCCTGACCGTGGGAGCGATCGTGCGAGCCTTGTGGCTGCGATATCGAATTACCAACCGACGCATCTCCATCACCAGCGGCTGGATGGGGCGCGATCGGGCTGACGTGGTGTACTCGGAAATTGCTAAAGTAGTAACGGTTCCCCGAGGTCTTGGTTTGTGGGGGGATATGGTCGTCACTCTCAAAGACGGCTCCCGGTTGGAAATGAGGGCAGTGCCCAATTTTCGTGACCTCTATGCCTACATTAACGGCAAATTGTCCCCCCAAGCCCAGCAAAAAAGTGGGGCTATCGGTGGCTAAAATCATCGCCGCAGGTTTTTTGGCAATAGCCACGGCCCCAAATGCCTAAAGGCCGCCCCTGCATCCAGATATCTGCACATCTGACCGCCCCTAGGTGTGGCGCCAAAAGCACATCGAGAGCCCTACCCTGGTAGGTCAAAGGCGAAACCCCAGCCCGATGCGACGATTTCGCTTCGGTAAGTCAGATGGCGAATATTGAAATCGGTTATATTTGCACAAATTTCAGATAGCACTGGTTGACATAGAACGAATGGACTTTGGAGTCGGGTTTCTTTCTAATAACGTAATGCTGCCGATCCTAGATTTCTTCTACGGGATCGTGCCTAGCTATGGTCTAGCGATCGTAGCTTTAACATTGGTAATTCGCTTTGCCCTTTATCCCCTGAGCGCCAAATCAATTCGCAGTATGCGCAGGATGCGGGTGGCTCAGCCAGAAATGCAAAAGCGGGTCAAGGAAATTCAACAACGATACAAGGACAATCCTGCCAAGCAGCAGGAGGAAATGAGCAAGGTATATCAAGAATTCGGCAACCCGCTCGCAGGCTGTCTGCCAGTGTTGTTACAAATGCCGGTATTGTTCGCCTTGTTTGCCACCTTGAGGGGTTCTCCCTTTTCCGATGTCAACTACAGCCTCAATTTGCAAATCTTCCCCCAAGAACAAATCGAGCGCATTCAACCCCAAGCATTCACCACCCCACCACAAAATATTTATATCACTGACAGCTTTCACGCTCCGGTATTAGCACTGCTACCAGCAGGGAGCAAATTAGCCGTAGGGGAAAAGACACAAGTTGAATTCCAAACGGCAGAGGGGAAAACGCTACAACAGCTAGTGGAGTCTCAGGAAAAGTCTCCGGTTAAACCGCGTTGGCAAGTCATCAAAGGCCAAGAGCGGGTGCAGATTAATGAAGATGGCACGATCGAGGCGCTAGCCCCTGGGGATGTTACCATTCAGGGGACAATCCCAGGGTTAGCCACCAACGAAGGCTTTATCTTCATTGAAGCCCTGGGACGGGTGGGCGCTTTTGACGAAGAAGGTAACATCCACTGGGATATTTTGGGTATGGTGCTATTCTTTGGCATCAGCCTTTACGTCAACCAAATTCTCTCCGGGCAACAAGGATCGGGAACAGAGGAGAATCCCCAGCAAGCCACTGTAAACAAGCTCACGCCGGTGATATTTTCGGGAATGTTTCTGTTTTTCCCGCTACCAGCAGGGGTCCTCATGTACATGGTGATTGCCAACCTCTTCCAAACCCTGCAAACTTTCATTCTGTCCCGAGAACCACTACCGGAAAATCTCCAAAAAATCGTAGAAGCTCAGGAAAAAGCCCAAAGCAAAAAGGACGCAGAGGAAATTCCGTTTGAGCCCGGTCGTTCAAAGAAAAAAGCCTGATGGAACTATGAGTGATAGTCAAATGCAGCGTGGTGCTAATTGGCTGAGAACACTACTGGAGTTAGCAGGGGTGCCCTCAGCGGTTCAGGCTGAGCAGCAAGAAGATTCTTACCTGCTGACTATCGACGCCAGTGGCTTAAGCCGGGAGCAAATCGATATCCTGATCGGTCCAAAAGGGGCGGCGATCGATGCCATTCAGTATCTGGCAAATACGATCGCCAATATCGGCTTGGACTCCGAGGAACAAGCGTCTTATACCATCGAACTCGATGGCTATCGCGCTCGTCGCTGGGAGCAACTACAAGGGATAGCCTCAGCCGCAGCAGAGCAGGCACGCCAAACTGGTCTGGAAATTGAGATCAAAGACCTTTCCTCCGCTGAACGTCGCCAGGTTCACACCTTTTTCAAGGAATACACCGATTTAGAAACCTACAGTCGGGGACAAGAACCTGACCGCCGTTTGGTGATTCGCCGCCTTTAGCTGCAATGGGGAGAGATGGGGGGACTCGGAGACGGGGAGATGGGGAGACGGGGAGACGGGGAGACGCGGTTCGGCTTCGCCCTTCGACTTCGCTCAGGGCAAGCTCACCGACCGGGGAGACGGGGAGACTGGGAGACGGGGAGACTGGGAGACGGGGAGACGGGGAGACGGGGA
>DVDU01000268.1 GCA_015296065.1 Oscillatoriaceae cyanobacterium M33_DOE_052
ACCAGACTTAAATGACATAGAGCATGATTTTAGTGCTTTAAAGAGAGCCAGAATGTATGCACATCCTGACAAATCTATCGACGAAATTATCCGAGAGTATTGCGCTCGATAATGTCTCGCTTTTATTTGAAATAACTATAAAGGCGGCAGAATTACTGAATTTAAGTTTTACAGAAATGCGCCAATTACGTCAACAAAATCAGGTTTATGCTCTTGAGGCAATCTGCTAAAGGATTAATTCTAGATGCTACCGCATTAATTGACTTTTGCTGGCTCGATGAATGGGCATGGCTGCGGCAACGGGATGTCAAGGCTGAAAATTAAATATTAATTTACCATTCACCACAGACACACAGAGAATACAGAGAACGTTTCTGACGGAATCGCAACTGCACCGGCAAATAGACTATCTAGGCAATCCCCCATCCAGCGGGTTAAGATAGAAGAGCGCGCCGTTGGTCATAAAGGCGCCAGCCGGGATAGCATCTGCAACAAGCACTCCTGACGGAAAATTATCCTGAAGGAGACTATACCTAAGCGTGGCAATTAACATCAAACTGATATTGAGGTGCTTTTCTTATGAGCGGGCGAACTCGTTTACTTTCTACCCTCGCAACGGTCAACTTATTGACATGGGCCGGACTGCTACCCGCCGGAATGGGAGTAGCCGCTCCCGACAGTCCCGGCTCCCCCAGAGGTGAACTCTATCAAGTGGCTGGTTACAGACCCCCAGCGAATCTGGGTAAACCCCCCACCACCGGCGGGGGTAGTCGGGGGGAAACTTGCGATCGCCTCTCCAACCTTGAAGGTGCCAGCATCCCCATCACGGCCCTAGTGCCTAAATCTGCCACCAGCGAGCCTGACTGGGCTTTGACCGTATCCGATCGTCCTGATTTCTATGTCTATGTGCCCCCAACTCCCGCCCGTGAGGCAGAATTTGTCCTCCGGGACGAAGAATGGAACGAAGTTTATCGCACCAGTTTAGCCATTGACGGCGCGGCGGGGATTGTGCGGGTAGCGATGCCAAAGTCTGCAGCCCCCCTGGAACTGGGCAAAAACTACCGCTGGCATTTCGCCTTAATTTGCCCACCGGGCCAGCAAGGCAGTGCTGATGATATCTCTGTGGTGGAAGGGTGGACGCGCCGCCAAAGCGTAGATGATACTCTGGCTGCTGCTCTCAAACAAGCTACCACCCCCAGGGAAATCGCCGAAGCCTACGCCCAAAATGGGATTTGGCATGATGCCTTGACGACGATCGCCACACAACTGCAACAGTCTCCAGAAGACCAAGCCAGCCGAGAAGAGTGGCAAGACCTGTTGGCATCAGCGGGCCTGACTCAATTTGGCAATTTGTCCTACCTGTGGAACAGTGGAGAAACTCCCTAGGGATAAATCCCCCATCCGGTGAGCCAATTTTCTCATAGCACCCTTTCTTTCTAGACAGGTTACAATCAAGGCCATGAAATTGTCCTTTGTCCTTTGTCCCTGGTCCTAAGTCCCACAGAAACCGGGTTTCTGGCTCAGAATCTCCGTCTTTGCACGAAGCATCTCGTTCCAGAAACCCGGTTTCTCCTCCCTTCCGACCAATCACCAACCGTTCACCGAGAGAGAAGATGAACTCTGACAACATCATTGAATCATTGCAAACCGGATTTCGTGTGGCTGTGGGGGCAACCGCTTCCCTGATTGAAATCTTGCAAGACCCCAGCAAGCGAGAGGAAAATTTGTCGAAATTAAACTCTGACTGGGGGGTGTTGGCGGAGGAGTTAGCCACTAAAGGAGAATCTACGGAACGGGAAGCCCGCCAGTTTGTGGAAAATATGTGGCATCAGCAGGAAGCCTCCCCCACTGGGGATGGGGAAGACGGGGAGACGGGGAGACGGGGAGATGGGGAGACGGGGAGACGGGGGGACGAGCCCCCTGCCCCCAATGCTACCACCACTGCTGACCCAGAAATTCAGGGAGAACTGCGCAACCTCACCCAGCAGCTCGCCGCTCTGCGATCGGAGTTAGAAAGACTGCAGCAAAAAGACTCTAACCCCTCATAATAACTCGGCTCCGATTTTCGGCTCTAGCTCTGATTTTGGCTCGGCGAAGCCATCTGCAATACCGGCAGCACTCGCCCTTCTCTGGTCCTGCGGCCCTGCCGTGGGACCACTAACGTTTTTCCCCAAATGGTAACGACTCCCAGGGGGGATTGCCCCTATATGATATGCCATCAAGTTGATGTAGGCTTGGTGTGATAGACGCAATGGATAACGCTCAAGTCCGTTGACAATAGTTATGACACCAGACATCCGTCAATTTTATCGCGCCACTGACCCCGGTAAGGGGCTGATTGTCTCTAATGCCGAGGATAAGAAGTATTATATTGATTTTTCTGATGTGCGCGGCGGTGACATCATTGAGAAGCTGAAGCAAAAAATCACCTTTTTCTCGCCAGATGCCCCCACTTGTGCATTATTCACAGGGCATATTGGTTGTGGGAAATCCACCGAGCTACTGCGGCTCAAAATGGAACTAGAAACCCAAGGGTTTCATGTGGTTTATTTTGAGTCTAGTGAGGACTTGGCTCTGGGTGATGTGGATATTGTGGATGTGTTGCTGGCTATTGCTCGCCGCATCAGTCAAAGTCTCACTAGCATCACTTTAGACGAACCTAGTAAGCTCAAAGAGTTACTCCAGCGCACGGGGCGGATTTTAAATGCGGAAATTCAGGGAGTCAAAGGCAACATTCCTGGTGTGGGAGAAGTGGGGCTGGGGGTTGATGGCAATAAGTTTACCCTGGCGTTGGGCATTGGCGAAATTACCGCCAAAGTCAAAAATGATTCGGTCTTGAGAGAGCGCCTCAATCAATTTTTAGGTCCACAAACCAGTCAGTTATTAGATGCAATTAATACCGAACTGCTAGAACCAGCGATTTCCCGCTTGCAAAAGCAAGGAAAAAAGGGATTAGTGGCCATTGTGGATAACCTCGATCGCATCGATAACCGCGCCAAACCAGGGGGAAAACCGCAACAAGAATATTTATTTGTGGATGGGGGAGAATATTTAAGCAAACTCCATTGCCATTTGGTTTATACCATGCCCCTAGCGCTCAAATTCTCTAATAGTTATGGCAATCTCACCCAGCGATTTGAAGACCCGAAAGTCTTGCCAATGGTGCCAGTGCAATTCCCCAATGGTAGCCCACATGAAGAGGGGATGGCACTGCTGCGGCAAATGGTGCTGGCGCGAGCCTTTCCCGATTTAGAGGCACATGAGCGTTTAAATGCGATTCCTGAGATTTTTGATAGTCCCGCCACTTTAGACCGCCTCTGTTGCATTAGTGGGGGGCATGTGCGGGATTTGCTGAAGTTGTTAAATGCTTGGATTATGGAGGAAATGCAATTTCGTCTGAGTAGCGACAAGTTAGAAAAAGTGATTCGCGCCTGTCGCAATGAAATGACGATCCCTATTTCTGATGAAGAGTGGGAGTTATTGCGGCAAGTGCGACACCGGAAAAAGGTCAGAGACGATCGGGGCTACCAGCAACTGATTAGAAGTCGGTTTGTCTTTGAATATCGCGATGGTAGTGATGTGTGGTTTGATGTGAATCCAATTTTGGCAGAAGCGAAGGAAATGCAGCTATGAGTCAATCCCTGAATTCTGACAAAATCACCCCCGAAGCCGAGAACGCCTTAAGAAAATTGGCCTGGGCGATCGAATCGTCTTTCGGAGAGTTTAAACTATTTTTGGCTCGCTGCAATTATACCCAATTGCGCGATCGGCTAGGAGAGAGATTGCAGCAAATCTGTCAGGGGCAGATTCGCCGTCTGGACCTAGAGCCATCAGAGCTAATGCTACACCAACGCATTCAGGAAGAATTAGGCGACACCACCCCCGATGCACTGATGGTGTTTGGGTTAGCCGCACTGCGGGATAGCGATCGCTTGCTCAGTTCCGCCAATCAAGTGCGCGAGGAATTTCGCCATAGCTTTCCTTTTCCCATCGTGCTATGGATCAATGATGATTTGCTCAAAACCATGCGCCGCAGCGCCCCAGACTTTCAGAGTTGGGCAGTTTCCGTAGAATTTCCGCCCGATCGAGAGGCGATCGGTGCTGCTGTCATCGCCACCGCTGACGATTGGTTTGCCAACAACGTGCAACTTAGCCGTGAAGCAGCATTAAAATTGCAAGAAGACCTCAAAGCAGCGCAACAAGATTTAACCCATAGCAGCCAACCTTTAAATAGAGAAATTGCCGCCAATTTACAATCCCTATTAGGAGCCGTCAAATTTAGCTGCTGTCAAAGCAATGCCGCCCTAGAACATTATCAAAATGCCGCCCAACTGTGGCAGAAATGCCAAAACTTAGAACGGCTGGGGAAAATTTATCTAGAAATTGCCGTATGCTATTATATCAAAGCCAGAGAACAGCATAGTTTAGCCGATGCCGATTGGCAACTAACCCGACAGGCAGTTGCCCAATGTCTCGCCGCATATGAGCAAACCGCCAAACCCGAATTAATCGCCGATTCCCTAAGCAGCTTAGGCAAAATCTTACGCCAATTAGGAGAGTGGGACACCCTCCAAACCCTCGCCGAAAATGCCTTATCTATCCATAATTGCCCAAATCATACCAGAGAACTAGCCAGAGATTACGGCTTTTTAGCAGCAGTTGCCCTCGCCCGAGAAAACTGGATCCAAGCCCAAACATTAGCCGCTCAAGCCCTAGAAATTCTCAATCACCCCCCCGCCACCCCTAACTATGATGTTAGTTCTTATTATTTTATTCTCGCCCAAGCCGAAGCCAAATTAAACCATCCCGACCAAGCCATAGAATATTTACAAGCCGCCAAAGCCACCGGAAATCCTGATGAAGACATCCAGCTATATCTAGAGATTCTCTCAGAATTGCAGCGGCTGTATTTTGAGCAAGAGCAATATTTACCCGCATTTGACCTAAAAATTAAACTGCAATCTCTAGAGCAACAATATGGATTACGAGCCTTTGTGGGCGCTAGTTTGATTAAACCGAAACGGCGGGAAAACTTCGGCATTGCCCCCGTAGAAGAGCGGGAAAGTGTCGCCAAAGAAATCGCCAATTCAGGGCGGATGTTAGATGTAGAAAGGTTAGTCGATCGGCTCAGCCAGAATTTATACAAAATCATCGTCATTCATGGGCAATCAGGAGTAGGCAAAAGTTCTCTAGTCAATGGCGGATTAATCCCCGCCTTAAAACAAAAAACCATTGGCTATCAAGAAGTATTACCCGTAGCCGTGCGAGTTTATCGTGACTGGGTGTCAGAATTTGGCAAGAGCTTAGCCGAATCTTTGGCGGAAAAAGGAATAAAAATCATCCCCATTGAATCGGAAGACATAGCGATTCAATTAGCATTTTTCCGCAAACAACTACAAGACAATGAAAAGCGAAATCTGCGCACCGTCTTAATTTTTGACCAATTTGAGGAATTTTTTTTTGCCGGGCCTAAACCATGTCAACGCAAAGAATTTTTTAAATTCCTCGGCAATTGTCTAAACATTCTTTCCGTCAAAGTCATCCTATCTCTCCGGGAGGATTATTTACACAAATTGCTAGAGTGGGAAATCCTGGATACCATGAAAATTATTGGAAATGATATCCTCTCCACCAAAGTCCGCTACCCCCTCGGCAACTTTTCCCCCCAAGATGCCGAAAAAATTATCCAGCGCTTAACTGAAAATACACAATTTCGCTTAGATGATGATTTGCTCGCCGCTTTAGTGCGGGACTTAGCCATAGAATTAGACGCCGTGCGCCCCATAGAATTACAAATCGTAGGCGCGCAACTGCAAGCCGAGAAAATTACCACCTTAGCCGAATATCGACAGTGGGGACCAAAAACCGAATTTGTCAAGCGCTACTTAGCCGCCGTGGTAGCAGACTGCGGCCCAAAAAACCAGCAGACTGCTGAATTAATCTTGTACTTGCTGACCGATGGTAAGGGAACTCGCCCCCTCAAAAATCGCGCCGAACTAGAGCGAGATTTACAGACATTCGCCGTAGATTTAACCGAGGAACCCAGCCCCTTATCTGTAGTATTAAATATTTTTGTGAAATCCGGCTTAGTGCTGATTGTGCCAGAAAAGCCAGCCCCCCGATATCAGCTAGTTCACGATTACTTAGCTGAATTTATCCGCCAGCAACAACACCCTCGATTAGAGCAGTTAATTGCCAAACTAGAACAAGAAAAAAAACAACGCCAATTAGCAGAAGCCCAACGCCAGCAGACAGAAAAAGAACTACAACAAGCCGAACAGGCAAAGCACATATTAGAGCAAGCCAATGCAAAAGCCAAACAACGAATCCGCCTAGGCACAGGAGTGTTTGCCGTGTCCTTGATGGCCGCCGCGATCGCCGGAGGCTTAGCCCTGAAAGCCAATCAAACCCTGCAAGAAGCTCGATCGGGCACCCAACTAGAACGGGAAGGGTTAAATGCCCTCAGAAAATTTGAAGTTTACCAAATCGAAGGATTACTATCAGCCATGCAGGTAGGGCAAGACCTCAAAGCCCTAGTGGGAGACCACCGCCCCCTCGCCGACTATCCCACCACCACCCCCATGCTCGCACTACACACCATTGTCAGCAGGATTTCCGAGCGAAATCAAGTTTGGCATCAGGATTCAGTCATCAACGCCAATTTCAGCCCCAACGGGGAGCAAATCATCACCGCCTCCGATGACCACACCGCCCGCATCTGGGACCGCACCGGGAAGCTGGTAGCACAACTCACCGGCCATCACGGTCCCGTCAGAAGCGCCAATTACAGCCCCAACGGGCAGCTAATCATCACCGCCTCCGATGACAAAACAGCTCGTATTTGGGACACCACAGGCCAAGAGGTAGCACAACTCACCGGCCATCAGGGTGCCGTCATCAGCGCCAGTTTCAGCCCCGACGGGCAGCACATCATCACCACCGCATCAGATAAAACCGCTCGCCTGTGGGATACTACCGGCAAACTGGTGGCCACACTCACCGGCCATCAAAGTGCCGTCAACAGCGCCAGTTTCAGCCCCAACGGGCAGCACATCGTCACCGCCGCATCAGACAATACCGCTCGGTTGTGGGACATCACCGGCAAACTAGAGGCCACACTCACCGGCCATCAGGGCTGGGTCTTCCAAGCCAGTTTCAGCCCCAACGGCCAGCACATCGTCACTGCCTCACTAGACAACACCGCCCGGTTGTGGGACATCACCGGTAAAGAAGTAGCCCAACTCACCGGACATCAGGGGCGAGTGTTCAAGGCCAGTTTCAGCCCCGATGGGCAGCGCATCGTCACGGCTTCAAATGACAAAACCGCCCGCATCTGGGACACCAGTGGCAAACTGGTGGTGCAACTCTCCGGCCATCAGGGTGCCGTTAACAGCGCCAATTTCAGCCCCGACGGGCAGCGCATCGTCACCGCCTCCGATGACAACACCGCCCGCGTCTGGGACACCACCGGCAAACAGGTGGCAGCACTCACCGGCCATCAAGGTTCCGTATTCAACGCCAATTTCAGTCCCGACGGACAGCGCATCGTCACTGCCTCACTAGACAACACCGCCCAGATCTGGGACACCACAGATAAGCTGGTGGCCCAACTCACCGGGCATCAGGGGCGAGTGAGAAGCGCCAGTTTTAGTCCTGATGGGAAACGCATCGTCACCGCCTCATGGGACAATAGCGCTCGGGTCTGGGACAGCAGTGGCAAGCTGCTGGCAATACTCTCCGGGCATCAAGATTGGGTCAGAAGCGCCAATTTCAGCCCCAATGGGGAGCTAATCGTCACCGCCTCATCAGACAAAACTGCCCGGTTGTGGGACAGCAATGGCAAGCTGGTGGCGATACTCTCCGGTCATCAGGGTTCCGTTAGAAGCGCCAGTTTTAGTCCCGACGGACAGCGCATCATCACCGCCTCTGATGACAACACGGCTCGGGTGTGGGACAGCAGCGGCAAGCAGGTGGCGATACTCATCGGCCATCAGGATTGGATTTTCAGCGCCAATTTCAGCCCCGACGGGCAGCGGATCATCACCGCCTCATCAGACAACACGGCTCGGGTGTGGAAAAGTACCGGCAAGTTGATAGCGATACTCTCCGGGCATCAAGGTTGGGTGAGAAGCGCCATTTTTAGCCCGGATGGGAAACGCATTGCCACCGCCTCATCAGACGACACCGCCCGCGTGTGGGACAGCAATGGCAAACTGCTGGCGGTACTCTCTGGGCATCAGGGGCGGGTGAGAAGTGCTACTTTTAGCCCCGACGGGCAGCGCATCGTCACGGCTTCATTAGATAACACAGCGCGAGTGTGGGAGACCACCGGCAAGCTGCTGGCGGTACTCTCCGGGCATAAGGGTTGGGTTTTTAGCGCCAGTTTCAGCCCCGACGGGGAGCATATCGTCACGGCTTCATTAGATAACACAGCGCGAGTGTGGGATACTACCGGCAAACTGGTAGCGGAACTTACCGGCCATCAGGGTTGGGTGATTAGTGCCAGTTTCAGCCCGGATGGGAAACGCATCGTCACCGCCTCTGATGACAATACCGCCCGGGTGTGGCCTTTGGGTAACTTAGATGAGCTGCTGGCTTGGGGATGCAATTGGCTGCAGGATTATCTCGTTACCCATCCCACAGAATTGGAAAAATTAAAGACCTGTCAAAACCCATCGAATCTGGCCGCAGCGGCTCTGGTTTTGGTTCGGGAAGGGGAGGCACAAGCGAGAGCGGGGGATCTAAATGCGGCGATGGCCAAGTTTCGCAAGGCGTTAAAGTGGAATGCTGATTTAGATTTTGAGCCCAAAGCCAAAGCGCAGGAGCAACGGCAAGAGATACGTCATAAGTGGTGACGATCGCTCTGTAGTTGATTCGGCACAGTAATAATCAGGAGTGCAGGCGAGTCCGCCCTGAATAGCTAGTTTAGCCATATTTTTCATCTTCTGTGCTAACTCAACTGGCTACTGCTATACTTTGGAAATACTTTGGAGCCAGAGGGGGGGGTGAGGTTTGGATGCCTTCAAATAAGCGAAGGAGTTACAGCCAGTTCTGTACCCCCCTAAACCGCCAGAACTACATCAGACATTCAGGAATAAAACCATCGGCCATAATACTAGAAATTTGAACTAACTAGGAAAAACCCATCATATGCCGCTAGATGTCAAGCAATTTTATCGTGCAACTAACCCGAATAAAACTTTGGTGGTGGCTAATCCAGAAGATAAAAAGTATTATATTGATTTCTCTTCTGTGCGGGGTGATGATATCATCAATGATATAATTAATAAAATTACGTTTTTTCACGAAAACGAGCCTAGTTGTACTTTATTTACTGGGCATATTGGCTGTGGCAAATCTACGGAATTACTCCGGCTGAAATCTGAATTGGAGACGAAAAAATTCCATGTGGTTTATTTTGAGTCTAATGATGACTTGGAGCTGACTGATGTGGATACGGTGGATGTGTTGCTGGCGGTTGCCCGCCGCATCAGTCAAAGTCTGGATAGCATCACTTTGGAGGCATCTAGTAAGCTACAGGGTTTACTGCAAAGTACCTGGCGGATTTTAAATGCGGACATTCAGGCAGTGAAAGGCAAAATTCCCGGTGTCGGAGATGTGGGGCTGCTGGTTGACGGTCATAAGTTTACCCTAGGATTGGGCATTGGCGAAATTACGGCTAAAGTCAAGGATGATGCGGGGTTGCGGCAAAGGCTGAATCAGTTTTTAGGGCCGCAAAAGACGCAACTATTAGATGCTATTAATCAAGAACTGATTCAACCAGCGATCGCCCAATTACAACAACAGGGCAAACAGGGATTAGTGGTGATAGTGGATAATCTCGATCGCATCGACAATAGTCCCAAACCCAGCGGTAAGCCCCAACAAGAATATTTGTTTGTGGATCAGGGGGAATATTTAAGCAAGCTGCATTGCCATCTGGTCTATACTATGCCCCTAGCCCTCAAATTCTCCAATAGTTATGCCGTTCTCACCCAGCGATTTGATGCACCGCAAGTATTGCCAATGGTGCCAGTGCAAAAGCGGGATGGCAATACACATAAACAGGGGATGGCATTGTTGCGGCAAATGGTACTGGCGCGAGCTTTGCCAGACTTGAACGAACAACAGCGTTTAGATGCGATCGAGCAGATTTTTGATAGTCCCGCCACCTTGGACCGCCTCTGTCGTATTAGTGGGGGGCACGTGCGGGATTTGCTCCAGTTGTTAAATACGTGGATTAGCAAGGAAAGGCAATTTCCGCTGAGTGGCGACAAGTTAGAAAAAGTGATTCGCGATCGCCGCAATGAAATGACCATCCCCATTTCTGATGAAGAGTGGGAGTTGTTGCGCCAAGTGCGACAGCGGCAAAAAGTCAGCGACGATCGCGGTTATCAGCAGCTCATCAGAAGTCGGTTTGTGTTTGAATATCGCGATAATGGCGAGGTGTGGTTTGATGTGAACCCGATTTTGGCGGAAGCGGAGGAAATGCAGCCATGAGTGAAACGCCATTATCTGACCAAATCAGTGCGGAAACCGAGTCCGCCTTGACCCAATTGGCTTGGGCGATCGAGTCATCTGTTGGTGAGTTTAACCTATTGTTGGCACGGTGCAATTATACCCAATGGCGCGATCGGCTGGCGGCGCGATTGCAGCAGATATGCGCCGTGGAGATTCGCCGTCTGGACCTGCAGCCATCGGAATTAAAGCTACACGCTCGAATTCGGGCAGAATTGGGCGACACCAACCCGGAAGCCTTGATGGTGTTTGGGTTGGAAGCACTGACGCAGAGCGATCGCTTGCTCAGTTCCGCCAATCAAGTGCGGGAGGAATTTCGCCGCAGCTTTCCTTTTCCCCTGGTGTTGTGGGTGAATGATGATTTGCTCAAAACCATGTGGCGAACTGCCCCAGATTTTCAGAGTTGGGCAGTTTCCGTAGAATTTCCCGCCGGACCAGAGGCGATCGGTGCTTTTATCGCCGCAACCGCCCAGGCTTGGTTTACCAATTCACTGCCCCTCAGCCATGAATCAGCATTACAACTACAAACCGAACTAGCAGCGGCGCAACAAGACTTAAAAAATGGCAGTACCACTTTAGACAGAGAAACAGCCGCCAATTTAGCCTCCCTGCAGGGAGCCGTGAAATTAATATTTCGGGAAATCGATGCCGCCCTAACTCATTATCAGAATGCCGCCCAACTATGGCAGCAAGGCCAAAACTCAGAACGGTTGGCGCGAATTTATCTAGAAATTGCCCTTTGCCATTATATCCAAGCTCGCCAACAGCGGGATTTAAAAACTTGGGATTGGCAACCAATGCGAGACGCAATGGCTCAATGTCTGACCGCCTATGAGCAAACTGCCAACCCCCAATTAATCGCCGATTCTTTGGCCACTTTGGGCAAAATCTTGCGCCAGTTGGGAGATTGGGACAGCCTGCAAACCCTAGCCCAAAATGCTTTACCCATCCATGAACAGCAACACCAAACCATAGAACTAGCCAGAGATTACGGTTTTTTAGCCGAAGCTGCCCTGGCACAAGAAAACTGGAGTCAAGCCCAAGCATTAGCCACCCAAGCTCTAGAAATACTCCAGCCTGCACCAGACCATCAAAGTCCCTCTCCCTCTCTGGGAGAGGGATTTAGGGTGAGGGAAATTCCCAGTCCCTCTCCCTCTCTGGGAGAGGGATTTAGGGTGAGGGAAATTCCCAGTCCCTCTCCCTCTCTGGGAGAGGGATTTAGGGTGAGGGAAATTCCCAAGACACTTACGAAGAAGCTGTATGATGCCAGTCGGTATTATTTTATCATAGCACAAGCCGAGGAAAAATTAAACAACCTAGATGGGGCGATTAAATCTTTAGAAGCCGCCCAAGCCGCCGGAAATCCCGATGAGGATATCCAGCTTTATCTCGATATTCTCTGTCAATTACAGCGGCTGTATTTTCAGCAACAGCAATATTTAGACGCATTTGAGCTAAAACTCACCCGGCAATCTGTAGAGCAGCAATATGGGTTACGCTCTTTTGTGGGGGCCTGTTGGATTCAACCGCAACGCCTAGGAAATATCAGTTTACCAGCCGGTGAAGACCGAGAAACCATTCCCCTAGAAATTACCGCTTCGGGACGGAGCCTCGACCTAGACAATTTAATCACCCGCATTGCGAGTAATGATTGCAAAATCATGGTGATTCACGGTCAATCGGGAGTGGGGAAAAGTTCCCTCGTATCTGGTGGATTATTGCCCAAACTGAAACAGAAAAGTATTAGGGGTGAAGATTATTTACCGGTGTCGGTGCGAGTTTACCAAGACTGGGCAAAAACCCTGGGCGACAGTTTGGCCGCCGCTCTGGCTGAAAAAAATGTGACTATGCCACCGGTTGACTCGGAAGACATGGCAGGGCAATTGGCATTATTACTGGAACAATTCCAGAAGAATGAACAGCGGAAGCTGCGCACTGTCTTAATTTTTGACCAATTTGAGGAATTCTTCTTTATTAACCAGAAACCGCCGGAGCAGCACCAATTTTTTGAATTTCTTGGCGATTGTTTAAATATTCTCAGCCTGAAAGTTATTTTGTCTTTAAGGGAAGATTATTTGCATTATTTGCTGTGGGCAGAGCGCCTGGAGCAAATGGCAATTATCGGCCATGACATTCTTGCCGCCAAAGTCCGCTATCCCCTTGGCAACTTTTCTCCCGCTGAGGCGACCCAAATTATCCAAGGCTTAACCGCTAAATCGCACTTGCAGTTTGATGCTGATTTAATTGCCGAATTAGTCCGGGACTTAGCAGCGGGATTAAATGCCGTGCGCCCCATAGAATTGCAAATCGTCGGCGCCCAACTAGAAGCAGAGCAAATTACCACCTTAGCCCAATATCAAACGGGGGGTTCAAAAACTGAATTTGTCCAGCGCTATTTAGCTGCTGTGGTGGCAGCTTGCGGCCCAGAAAACCAGAAAATAGCCGAATTAGTCCTATATTTGCTCACCGATGACAAGGGCACTCGCCCCCTGAAAACTCGCGACGAAATCGAGCGGGATTTACAGGCCCTCGCCGTGGACTCCACCCCGGAAACCAACCCCTTATCTCTAGTCTTAGAGATTTTTGTCAAATCCGGCTTAGTGTTGCTGCTGCCAGAAAAGCCCGAACAACGCTACCAGCTCGTCCATGATTACTTAGCCGAGTTTATCCACCAGCAGCAACAACCTCGGTGGGAGGAGTTGGTTGCCCAATTGGAAGCCGAAAGAAAACAGCGGCAAAAAGCGGAACAAGAAAAACAGATATTAGAGACAGCCAATCAAAAAGCCAAGCAACAAATCCGCATCGGTGCCGGAGTTTTAACCCTCTCGTTCATTGTCGCCACCATTACCGGAGTATGGGCACAAAAAGCCTCTCAAGACCGCCAAGAAGCCCAGCAAATCCTCCAAGAAGCCAGAGAAGGGACGAGAATCGAACGCCAAGGATTGAATGCCTTAAGAGAATTTGAAGTTTACCAAATCGATGGCTTAGTTTCAGCCATGCAGGCGGGGCAAGACTTAAAAGCCCTGGTAGGTGAGCGTCCGCTCGCCGACTATCCCACCACTACACCAATAGAGGCATTACATACCATTCTCAGGGACATCCGCGAGCGCAATCAACTACAGCATCAGGGTTGGGTCATCAGCGCCAGTTTCAGCCCCGACGGGCAGCGCATCGTCACTGCCTCATTGGACAAAACCGCCCGGTTGTGGGATACCAAGGGCAAGCTGGTGGCAGAGCTAAAGGGGCATCAGGGTCAGGTCTTCAGCGCCAGTTTCAGCCCCGATGGGCAGCGCATCGTCACTGTCTCATGGGACAAAACCGTTCGGTTGTGGCGGGTGGGCAGTTTGGATGAGTTGCTGACCTGGGGGTGTGAGTGGCTGCAGGATTATCTCGTCAGCCATCCTTCAGAATTGGAAAAGTTAACCACTTGTCAATAGGAGACGGGGGGAGTGTGGGGAGTGTGGGGAGTGTGGGGAGTGTGGGGAGTGTGGGGAGTGTGGGAAGTGTGGGGAGTGTGGGAAGTGTGGGGAGTGTGGGGAGTTTGGGAAGTGTGGGGAGTGTGGGGAGTGTGGGAAGCAATCTTCCCCCTCTTCCCCCTCTCCCCTGCTCCCCAGCTCCCCAGCTCCCCTGCTTCCACCAAAAAGAATCCCCGGCCCTAGGGCCGGGGAGTTGCTTTTTTAATCATTTTCCCATTTTTCACTGCCTATCAAATCGCCAATCCGGTCTCTGAGTAGAAAATCGCATTTTTCCAGTTCGCACTCTACATATGCCCATTCCCGAGCGGGAATGTGCTGGCAGAGGGTGTATATGGGTTGCTGGCGGCTGACGATGCCTTTTCTCACTAAGCTACGGGCTTCATCTTGGAGGACGTCAATAGAGTATTGAATTGTGGACAGAATCATAATTCACCCCTTGAAAGCTGAGATATTGACGGTAAGATTGCTAATGGACCAAAAATAACGAAAGATAATTAAAATACCGGTTTCGGCTACTGACCACCGGCACTTAGGTCAGTATAGCACCTAAATTGTTACCAGCTATACTGAACCAATTTTATTCTCGCGCTACGGGGTGCGGATTTTTCTAAAGAAAAGATAAAAAAATCTGGGTTTTCAGGGAAAACTCAGCGCCATCAGGATATTTTTTTTCACATATCTTTACTTCTGTTTTGCATAAAATTTATAAAAAATCTTTATGTTTAAAGGAGTTTAGATAGAAAATGAGTGTAAATATAAAGTTTTATTCTTGAAAAATTCGTTATGGGTGTAGTGACTTGGTTGGGGCTGAGGACAGAGGGGAAATTTTGCCGATGATGAGAAAAAATTATCAATACTCAGGCAAAAAACCCCAATTTTTTATATAAGTATAAATTAGGTCGATGAAAAGAAAAAAGTATAAATACTTACAGCTTGTTCACCAATCGCTTAACACATTGCCCTCACCCTAAATCCCTCTCCTATCCCCCCTACCCCCCGAACAACAAAACATTTATTCCGCTGACCCCCCCCGAACAACAAAACATTTATTCCACTGACCCCCCCCTTTCAAAGGGGGGCGGGGGGGGATAAAGGGGGGGAGGGAGAGGGACTTTGAGAGCCGTTCAGATTAGTTCTGAACAGGCTGTAACCAGATAAAAAGATGTTTGATATAGCGAGGGGGTTTTGCCCCCCTAGGGACACGGCATTGCCGTGTCCCGGCTCCTATTTGGGAGATTCAAACAGAGATTTAAGGACGATATCCTGGGCTAGGGGCATCTGGCCGTAGGAGAAGGCGTAGGGCACCTCTGGGGGCAGGTCGGGCAAAAATTTATCTAGGGTATAAGGACTGCCATAGATAACCAGAGCCTGCAATTGCCTTTTTTCCAGCAAATTAGTAACTAATTTTTCGGCGGCTTGACTGAGCCCAGCGGTGCCTCGGAAGGGGTTGCCGCGAATGAAGATTTGTAACAGGGTGGGGGGGTCATCATTGGAGCTGGCGGCGAGGAGGGCGGGTATGGTGTCCCGATCGAACAACTGCCACTGATAGCCCAACTTTTCTGGGTAGGCGATCGCCGGGACATGGTGCCCCAAAAAACCGCACCGCAAAGTATCATCTACCAAAATCAGATTCCGCAACCCCTGACCCTGAGCTGGCAGAGGCACGGGTCCCCCCACCCGCAGGGAGGCGCGCAACATCTCTGCAGCGGCGGAGGTTGCAGCGGGGGTCGCCAGTTGCGACAAAGAAGAAGCGAGGAAATCCTCCTCCTCCTCCCCCCTCTCCCTACCTGGGAGAGGGGTTGGGGGTGAGGGGGGATGGGGGGATTTCCCTCTATCCCCCAACCCCTTTCCCCCAAAAGGGGGGAAAGGGGAGCCAGACAGGACCTCCCCCCTCTCCCTACCTGGGAGAGGGGTTGGGGGTGAGGGTGCCTCCTCGACGTGAAAAATCTTTTGTTTCGCCCGCCAGATGCGCTCCACGGAAGCACGAATGCGCTCTGGGGAGATGCGACCAGAATTAACCGCCGCACAGATGGATTCGATCGCCCCCGCCGGGTCCACAGGCATGAGCAAAATATCCGCTCCCGCTTCCAGGGCCAAAATCGGCGCCTCCAAGGGGTCATAACGATTCGCGATCGCCCCCATCACCAAAGCATCAGTGACAATTAACCCCTCAAATCCCAGATTTTGCCGCAATTCACCAGTCAAAATCTGGGGAGAAAGAGTGGCAGGACCAGAGTCATCCCAAGCCGGTATCACCAGGTGGGCACTCATCACCGCATCCACACCCGCACCGATCGCACTCGCAAAAGGTGGTAACTCAATTTCCGCCAATCTTTCCCGGGAATGGGGCAACACCGGCAAATCCAGGTGAGAATCTACGCTAGTATCTCCATGTCCGGGAAAATGCTTAGCACAGGTCAAAACCGGCCATTGGCGGGCACCTTGGAGAAAAGCCGTGGTAAGCAAACTCGCCATTGCGGGAGTTTCCCCAAAAGAGCGCACATCAATCACCGGATTTTCCGGGTTATTATTCACATCCACCACGGGAGCCAGTACCCAGTTTATCCCTATAGCCAGACTTTCCTGGGCGATGAAACCGCCTAAAAGCTCGGCGTAATGCTGACCTTGGCCCGGAGATTGCTGCTCAATATAGCTTAGAGCCATTGGCGGCGGAAACCAGGTCGCCCCAGCAAACCGCTGGCCCACACCTTCTTCCACATCCGCTGCAATCAGGAGGGGAAACTTTGCCCAAGATTGGAGCTGGTGCGATCGGAGCCGCAAATCTCCTGCACTTCCCCCCACCAAGATGACACCACCCACACCCAAATCTTGCAACCAGTGGCGCAACTTGGCGGCGGGTGGTTCCCAGGCGGGAAATTCGATTTGATGGTCGAACAAGTGCCCCGAAGCCCGCACCACGAACATCTGGGCCACCTGTTCTGCTAATGAAAGACTTTCAATTTCCGGCAGCATTTGTTGTTGTTTGTCGTTTGTCCTTTGTCATTTGTCCTTTGTCCTTTGTCCTTTGTCCTTTCTCATTATTCAAGTGACAACAAAACAAAAGTGACTGTCTTTTAGCCTTATTCAAGGGAAAATTAACAATTAACAATTAATAATTATCAATTATCAATTGTCAATTGTCAATTATCAATTATCAATTGTCAATTTTCTTCACCATCATCACCCGCATCTGGGTGGTCTTGACGTTCGCTGGTCAGCTTATTAATCAAAGACAGCACCCGCGTTCCCCGCTCGATCGAGCGGTCTTCCACAAACACCAACTCCGGCGTGCGGCGCAGGCGGACCCGCTGTCCCAGATACCAACGCATTTGGCTGGTAGCCGCTTTCAAGCCAGCCATCGTAGTAGCGCGAGCTTCTTCTGTGCCATAAATGCTGACGAATACTTTAGCGTGCTGGAGGTCTCCAGAAACTTCTACCTCAGTGACGCTGACCATCCCCGCTCCCACCCGGTCATCTTTAATGTCGGTGAGCAGCATTTGACTAATTTCGCGCTTAATCAGGGAAGCAACACGGGAAACTCTAAGTTGCGTAGCCATAGCCATTTCGCTCCCTAAATACTTAGCATTTTATCAGGTCAAAAGTCCTTTGTCCTTCCTTTGTCCTTTGTCGTTTGACTAATGACAAGTGACAAGTGACTAATGACCAGTCTCTATCCTAGACCGAGCATCGCTCGTAAGGTGAAAGACACAAAAATCATCCCAGAAACCATCAAGCCCACCAGGGCGATCGCTGTCACCGGCTTTTGTAGCAGAGGCTTGAGCCACCCGAACAAAAAGAAAAATATTCCTAAAGTAATGGTGATTAAGTAGCGGGGATAGCGCGATACATTGTCCCAAAAATTGTCGTTCATCTCTATTTTAGCACGAAAAATGGGAATTTTTTCCCTATATTAATATAATTTGGGGTCAGAAAATAACTCTAAACACAAAAAGGGCACAAAGTCCTATGTGTCGTCCCTACCTGGATCATGCAGGGGTCCTACTCAACCACCACCATCAACACCAATAGCTATATGTCCAAGAAGAACCGCAACCCAGCACCAAGAGCAAAAGGCTTTGGGTCAAACCTAGAATCGATACCCACGATTCTGGCCAAGTTAGAAGCACTCGTAGAGCGCCAGCAGTTGGCCGCCGCCTTAGAGTTGATTCAATCCTTGGAGGAGCGCTATCCTAACCACCCAGACGCCCTCGAGGGGCTGGCGAACACATACTATGAGCTGGGGGATACAATCCGCTACGAGTGGGCCTGTTCCCGGCTGGTGGCAGTAGCACCAAACAGTGTGAATGCAGCCATAGGATTGGCAGGAGCCTATCTTACCAACTATCGTCCCGCTCTGGCAATGGGAGCTTTTCGCTCGTTTGTAGAAACTTGGCCAGACCACGAACGCGCCCCCGACGCTAGGGAGGTAGTGGCGGAATTGGAAACTAAATTAGGTCCTTACTTGGCAGAGATGGGTTTGGAAGGTCCAGAGGCCATCTCTGTGGCGGCCCTACATGAAAAAGCCATCTCTCTGCTGGATTGGGGACAATACCAGGAGGCGCGGGCAGTGGCAGAAGAGGTACTGGCGCGCTGCCCCCAGATGGATGGCGCCCATCATAATATCAGTTTGTCTTACTGGTTGGACGGAGATACACAGCAGGCGATCGCGATATGTGAAAGATTTCTCGCGGAGAACCCGGAGAACTATAACGCTCTGGGCAATTTGATTCGGTTTTTATTCCTCAGCGGCAATCCGGAGGCGGCGAAACAACGGGCCGAGCAGTTCAAATCCCTAAAGGTAGAGAAAATCAATTTGTTCGTGAAACAAGCGGAAAGTTTTAGCTATTTGGGGGATGATGAAGGGGTTTTAGCGGCTTTTGCGGCGGCGGAAACCTCTGGCCGGCTGGACCTGGCTCCCCCCTTGCTGTTCCACTTAGCCGCTGTGGCGCAAATGCGTCTGGGACGACAAGCTGAGGCAAAAGCGCTGTGGGAACAAGCCCTGGATTTATCGGATTCTTTCTCATTGGCGGAGCAAAATCTGAACGATTTGAGGCAGATTATCAGCGATCGCTACGGCGCTTTTGCCTTTCCCCTGCAGCAGTGGGTGCGCCAAAAGACGCTCGACGAATTGCGCTTGAGTCTCGCAGCTTTCAATCCCAGGGAATCGGAATCACCAGAAGACCAGACCAAGATTGCTCAGGAGTATCTGTCGGCGCACCCAGAAATGCTGACTCTTGTCCCGGCTCTGCTCGATCGGGGCAGCCCAAGCGGGCGCGATTTTGCCTTCTACCTTGCCCGCCACGCCCAAACCCCGGAAATGCTCGCCGCTCTGCGAGACTTTGCCCTAAGCGATCGTGGTCCTGACGCCATGCGCCACGAAGCCGCCCAAGTGGCGAACCGCGCCGGATTGCTCCCAGCAGGCACAGTACGCATGTGGATGCAGGGCAAGTGGCGAGAGCTGATTTTACTCGGGATGGAAATTCACGCCGAACCCACCATCCAGCACTCGAAGCCAGTTAAAAACCTCCTCGGGGAAGCGATCGAGAATCTCCGAGAAGAAGAAGGCGCTAAAGCAGAAAAGCTCCTACAACAAGCACTCAAAATCGAACCCGACGCCCCCGATCTGCTTTACAATCTCGCCAACGCCTGGGATTTGCAGGAGCGCCATCAAGAAGCCAAAGAACTGATTGAGCAAATTCATCAGCGCCATCCTGACTACACCTTTGCCGCCATCAGTGTAGCCCAGATGCACATCAAATCCGGCGACCTAGAAACCGCCAGAAACCTTCTCCAACCGATTCTCAGCAAATCCCGCATGCACACGGTGGAATTCAGCCTCTTTTGTACTGCTCAAATTCAATTCTACCTCGCTGACAGGAAACCAGAATCAGCGAGTGCATGGCTGAACCTCTTGCGCCAAACCAACCCCAATTATCCTACAATCGATTACTGGGAAAAGCGGCTGAGCAAAATCTAATTCATCTCGCCAAAAGCACAAGGCTTGTCATTTGTCCCTTGGTAGAGGCACGGCATCATAAATATTTGGGTTTTCTGATAAGTCTTGATGACGCTGTGCTACTACAGTCACTTGTCATTAGTCAAAGGACAAAGGACAAAGGACAAATGACAAATGACCAGTGGTCGGGGGTGATAGGTGAGTTGCATCCTCCCTGGCCCTGGGGTATTACGGTAGGCATTTCTTGACTCAGAGCATTGGTATTGGTGTTTAAGTCGCTACTTAAGTGATTCAGTGGCTTGGCCACCGGGTAAAATTGGCGCTGAGAATCAATAGGAATGCCACCAATAAAGGATTTGACCAGATTGGCTCAGGTGGGAACTTGACTCCGATCGAGCAGCGAAGCACAGCCGCAACTCAGCCCCAATAGCGGTTTAACATCAGCATTTTGTAAAGTTTTGCCAAAATTTATGACAATTCTTAATGATAATTAACAATTTTCAATAATGGGCAGAAAGTACAGCCAGGAAAAGACCTTCGCCCCACCAGGCCAAGTGTGGGAGGCAATAGCCGGGAGAGCTTCCAGTTGCAGAGGGCGGAAAAGTGAGGTAAGATTAGGGCAAGACAAATACTCACATATCCACAAAGCAAACACAGCTAGACAGGTTTATTAAAAACAGCCATTATCGATGAGAGAGTAATCCTGTGATTCCGCAAGATTTTTTGAAAGCTATTGCAGCAGAGCGGAGCGTTTCCGACTCAGAAATAGAGGTACTTTCCCATGCCCTAGCAGGGGAAACGATTACCACGATCGCCACATGTCTCGACATCCGTCCGGAAGCAGTGCGCAAACGCCTTGGAGAAGTGTATAAAAAATTTCATATCGCCGGTGCTGGACCGGGAAAAATGGCCAAATTGCAACAGATTTTGGTCTCCCAGTATCAAGAACACCAAACCCAAATTGCTTTAGAAGCATCTGGGGAGGAACTATCTCTCGTCGGCGGCGCCAATAAAGAACGCCAAGACTGGGGGGAAGCGCCAGATGTTTCGATTTTTTATGGTCGCAGCGAACAGCTAAATACCCTCAAAGAATGGATGATAGCAGACGAATGTCGCTTAGTCGCCGTGTTGGGAATGGGAGGCATCGGGAAAACCGCCTTGGCGGTGAAGTTTGCCCAACAGGCAATTACAGAGTTTGATTACATTATTTGGCGATCGCTGCGGCATGGGATCCCCTTAAAAGACCTATTAGACAACCTCCTCCACATTCTCTCGCTGCGGCGCACTGCTTACGCTCTCACAGAAGTTAACGAAAAAATTTCCCAACTAATTTCCTATTTTCGCCATCACCGCTGCCTCCTCATCCTCGATAGCGTAGAAACTATCCTCAAAAGTGGCGAACTAGCAGGCAACTACCGCGAAGAATACGAAGAATATGGCGACTTCTTCCGCCGTATCGGCGAAGAACCCCATCATAGCTGCCTGGTACTCACCAGCCTAGAAAAACCCAAAGAAATCAGCTTGCTCGAAGGCAAAACTATGCCAGTGCGCTCCTTATTATTAAAGGATTTGCGCTCAGAAGAAGCCCGGGAAATATTCAAAGCCAAAGGCTTGTCAGAAGAAGACAAATGGGAAAATCTCATTGCCTTATACCGGGGCAACCCCCTGGCACTGAAAATCATCGCCACCACCATTAGGGATTTATTCGGGGGACAAGTCTCTGAGTTTCTCAAACAAAATACATTAGTGTTCGGGGATATTAGTGGCCTCCTAGAGCAACAATTTCAGCGGTTATCCCCATTAGAACAAGAACTGCTCTACTGGCTGGCGCTCGAACGGATACCCGTTGGCCTTCAAAAACTGCGGCAGAATATGCTCCTGCCCGTTTCTCAAAGAGAATTGCTCGAAGCCGTGGCCTCCTTGGGGCGACGATCGCTCATTGAAAAAGATCCAGAAAAAGAAGAAGCCGTATTTTCTCTCCAGCCCGCAGTTATCGAATATGTGAGCGACAAAATCATCGAGCAAGTCTGCACAGAAATTCGCGAAGTCTTCAAAACCAAAAAAACTGAGAAACTGGTTTTACTTCGCAGTCACGCTTTGATCCAAAACCACGCCGAAACCACAGTCAAAGCCGCCCAAGTCAAATACATTCTCTCCCCCATTAAAGACCGTCTGCGCAGAATCTTTAGAAGTGAAAGTAGAATTCAAGAGTATCTTACCCAAATTCAACCCCTCCTCCAAGGCGAACCGCCTCTGGAAGTGGGATATGCAATGGAAAATGTCCTGCTGCTCAATGGTCCCACTGATGTCTAGATATCAGATGGGGTGATGGGGAGACGGGGGGACCAGGGGACGGGGAGACGGGGAGATGGGGAGATGGGGAGATGGGGAGCAAGGGGAGTGTGGGGAGTGTGGGGGGTGTGGGGAGTGGGGGGAGTGTGGGGAGTG
>DVDU01000062.1 GCA_015296065.1 Oscillatoriaceae cyanobacterium M33_DOE_052
CACTCCCCACACTCCCCACACTCCCCACACTCCCCACACTGCCCACACTCCCCACACTCCCCACACTGCCCACACTCCCCACACTGCCCACACTCCCCACACTCCCCCCCCATGCCGCCTGGGAGTGGATGCGGGAAAAACATTGGGATGCTTTCTTCAAAAGCGATGGTTCTGGAAATATTACCGTATGGCGTCGGCCATGCCGATGAAGGAATCTGCTTATTGCTGCGAATCGGTCCCTACCGGATTCTGCTAGACTGCGGATTGGAAAATATCGACCTCCTGAAACATCCAGAACTGGAGGGGGCAGAAAACGCCACAAATCCGTTACCAGCAGATTTGGTGCTGTGTTCTCACGCCCACCCGGACCACGCTAGAGGGTTGCTGGCCCTGCATCAGTCTTTTCCGGAATTACCTATATATGGCACAGAAGTCACCTGCGAGCTGCTACCGCTGAACTGGCTGGGAGAAGAGGCGCAAACTCAGGTGTTCTGTATGGCCTTGCCCTGGCGAAAGCCCGTAGAGTTATTAGAAGGGCTGACAGTCGAACTATTCCGGTGCGGTCACTTACCGGGAGCGGCGGCCATATTGCTGACTTACAGGGGTTCTGGCGGGGAAAACTTTCCTCACCCCCTGAGCATTCTATACACGGGTGATTTTTTACTATCTAACTCCCGCTTGGTGGAGGGTTTGCCCCTAGAAGAGTTGCGGGGGTTGCAACCACAGGTTTTGATTTTAGAGGGCAGTTATGGCACTTCCCGGTTGCAGCGGCGGCGGGTTTTAGAAAACCAGCTCGCGGAGCGAATTTATCAGGCGATCGCCTCGGGCAATTCCGTGTTACTACCCACACCAGCTCTGGGAATGGGACAAGAACTGCTGATTTTGCTCCGCTCCCACCATCAATTCACTGGAAGAGATTTAGATATCTGGGTGGATGGCAAAGTGGCCGCTGGTTGCGACGCTTATTTAGAAATTTTGCCTCAATTACCAGCATCAGTCCAGAATTTTGCCCGCCATCAACCCTTATTTTGGGATGAGCGAGTGCGTCCCCGCGTGCGCCGCTTCCGCACAGAAAACTACAATGTCGGGGATAACGACACCAACCCCTTACTCGGAACCACTCCCGCGATCGTCCTCACCGATACCAACGCCGATATCAGCCGTTACTGCCAGCCAAATACCGGTCCTTGGTTGATATTGCTGCCGGAAAAACCCGGTTTTCCCCGTCCCGATGGTAACTCCATCATCAAAAACGCCAACTTACAGGTAGAAACCTATTTGCTCTCGGAACACGCCGACGCTTCTGGAACTACCCAACTCGTTCACAACCTCCGTCCCCAGCATGTGATTTTCATCCACGGTTCGCCCAATTATTTAGCCGACTTAGCGAATTTGGACGAACTGCGATCGCGCTACCACTTGCACACCCCCACCGCCGGAACCCTAGTCGAACTGCCGATCGGAGATACCCCCATACTCGCCGATATTGCCGATGCCACCTATGAAGGGGAACTCACCGAAGAATCCGGCGTAGTGACAATTACCATCCCCGAAGAAATCGGCAACGATCCCCGCTGGAAAAACTTTGCCGACACCGGTTTAGTGCAAGCACGCTGGCAAGGGGAAGAACTGGTATTGCGTGGTATTTCCCAAAGAGAGCTGCTCACCCAAGGCAGCGATGCCCGAGTATCCCCAGAATACTCCTGCTGCGGTAACTGCCTTTACTACCGAGGGATGCGCTGCTGGCATCAAGCCTCCCCGCTGTTTGGCTTCAAGGTGACTACTGAGGGTTACTGTCCCGTTTTTGAACGAGCCACACCTCGATTTATGGAGTCAGATGCAACAAATTTAGAAAATACCGATTTTCCTGGAACTACAGGGGAAGGTTAGCTATAGCTGAACGCGCCCCACTACTGCGAAAATTTATTGATTGCAGTAGCTAATTCTCGTGACTGCACCAGGATAGCTTAGCCTTGATAATTCTGGCCAGAAATTTATTGACAGCATTTTTCGCTGTTCTGAGGTATAGCCATCACCCTAAATCCCTCTCCCAGGGTTGGGAGAGGGACTTTGAAGGTGGATCAGATTACCTCAAAAAAACCTGTAAAATAACGACAAAAAAATTAATATTTCTTGATAATCACCAATTCTCGCTGGGCAGAAGCCTTTTGGCTAACCCAAAATAATCAAGTAAAAAAATAGCTAATGTTCCTGTGTGGATGAGAGGAATCTAGTTATAATAGATATTAAATATGGTGACAAATACAATCGTCGCCTAGCCGGAGATTTAGTCGGGAATGATGACCGCAGAACCCAGAGATAAATAGGAGCGGTCAGCCGCCTAGGAAGAGTGTGGTTAGAGGCCAGTTAAACCGAATTGCAGACTACCCGGGTGATGGTATATCTCAGTGGAAGAATCGAGCTGAGAACGAGAGAAAAAGGAAGAAAAATATGCAGTTAAAATCTCGCCAGAAAGTTTTACTTAGGAGCTTGACTGTAGGTGCTGTAGTAGCTTTAGTGGCACCAGTAATGATGCCAGTAGCGGTGGGGTCAATGGTAGAGAAAACCCCCCAGGCTAAAAAGGCCAGCAGCGCCGCCGCCTTAACCATTAGGGGCGCCACCTTTGACCGCATTGCCCAGCAAACAGTGCTGCAGGTTAACCCCCAAAGCGGCAACTTACGCACAATTACAGCGGCTTTGCAGCAAGCCGGACCGGGAACAGTTATTGCCCTTGCTCCTGGTAATTATGGTGCGGGAGAAACATTTCCTCTGCAACTCAAAGAAGGAGTAACCCTCAAAGGTAATGATGGTCAGCAAGGAGCGGGGGTGGTCATCACCGGTGGGGGACAACATATCAGCCGCACTTTTGCCCGCCAAAATGTGACGATCGTCCTCGGAGCCAACAGTCAAATTAGCGGCATCACCGTCACCAACCCCAACACCCGAGGCACCGGTATCTGGGTGGAAGATGTGAAAGCCAGCATCAGTAACAGCACCTTAATTAACAATAACCGCGAAGGGATTTTCGTGGCCGGGACAGCAGCGGCGACGATTGAAAGCAATAAATTTATGAATAACGCCGCCAATGGTGTATCAGTGGCTGGGGAAGCTGCCGGAGAAATCCGCAACAATTTATTTGAACAAACCGGTTTTGGGGTGGCAGTAGGGGGCAAAGCCACAACGGCGGTGACAAATAACCAAATTCGGGGCAACCGTAGTGGCATTGTCATCACCAACAGCGCCCGCCCAATGGTACAGGGTAACACGATCGAAAACAACCGAGATTATGGGGTGGTCGCCCTCGATCGGGCAATGCCCGGAATGGGAAACAATATATTTCGGGGTAACGGCCAACAAGATAGCTTGCTCGTCAACGGTGGCGGTGGAATGCAGACCGCCGCAGTAGAGCCACCGCCTCCCCCGGTGGAGGGGAACTCTCAGGGGGCGAAATTTAGCTGCATCCAGATGAGCAATGGTTACGCCACGGTGGCGGAAAAAGGTAGTACCGCCATCCCACAACCGATGATTATGTGGACCCGGACAAACCTCGGACCGGAATTGACCCCAGAAAGGCGCTGCCAAATCGTCACCGATCGACTAAATCGACTGCTGGCGAATAATGGGGGCAATATGGATAATTTGCTGTTCACGATCGGCACTGTGAGCAATCAGATGGTGGTGTGCTTGGTGCGCGATCGCGCCACCGGTTGTCAATCCGATAACCTCCTGTTCACCCTCAGCCAGCAAAATGCCAGCAATGCTACCGAAGTCCTCAAAAGCCTAATTGCCTTCACCGTCACCGGCGAGGGAGCCCCGGTTTTTGAATCCGAAGACTCAGAAGACAGCGGGCAACCCTACGCCGCTTTATCAGAAATTGACGACAAACTCCAAACCGAAACCGGCTTGTGGTTTGCCGCCCCATAATTCGAGACGTGGCGCCGTCAACCCCCAGAGAACCTCTTGGGCTGACGGCAAAAAACCAGCAAAAAAGCGGTAACAAATAAAATAGCGGGCAGTAATGCCCGCCATTGTATTAGTTGTATCCCTCCAGTGTTACTACCTCATGTGAGGGAGAAGAATTTTCGGCCAGGGTAGGGAGCCGGTATCAGTTTTGCCGTCCCTCTAAGGTTCAGATTCGGGAGAGTGCTTGGGAATTTGTTCAGCTTCGGGACAGTCATCGGCAATTAGGGGATCGAAATTACCTTTGGATACAGAAGCCAATTTTTGGCTAATAGACCCGATGCTTTCCAGACGAACCATCTCTTCCCAAGAGGCGATTTCGTCTTCCTCGTCGGTTTCATAGCGGATAGTAACTAAGTCTCCTTCGATGTCAAGGATCTTAGCCCGCTCAATCCAACGCTGCTGATCCCGCAAGAAAATGCAGACCTCACGACCATCGCAGCAGAGTTGATAAATCTTGCGGTGTAGCATAGGTGGCTTCTCCTGAGTTGGTAATGAGATCGATTGGGTGTTGGGTTGAGTCTGCTTTGTATCTCCGTAGTGATGCTGAACCACTTCAGGCACAGAGAACACACAAGAGAGGGCACGCCAGGAGGCAAACATCACGGTCTGGGCAATCCCCTGGCCTCCGGCCAGAATGCCAGGTTTGCTAACCGGTTACTGAAAAACCTTGCAAGAGAGGCAGTCAAAACGTATTTTCAGATAGATTAGCTCTTAATATAGTTAATTTTAACTCCAGTTGGAGATTTGGGGGAAACTCTGGTAAGGGCATCTTAGTTCTGGGGTGGGGGGGGGAGAAACTGAGGGCGAGCCTGCTGGGTTTGCTGCAGGTGCTGCTCCAGGGTCTTCCAGTCCTCTGTTTCTAGCAAAGAAATCGCCCGATCGACCTGGAGACGGTAGGCATGGAGGGCCGCCAACAATTGGGGGCGGTTGTATTTAGCCATCATTAAACCTAATTCTGGATTGCCACCGCCAACCCGGGAAGTATCGCGAAAACCGCTGCTAGCTAGTTGTTTCGCCAGGGCTAGCACTTCCAGGTCCGCTTCGCTGGTGACAGCAGCGAGCAAGCTGGCACTAACTAATACAGGTAAATGGGAAATCCAGGCTACCGCCCGATCGTGCATCAGCGGACCACAGTAGTAGATATCAGCTTGGAGAGACTGAGCCAACTGGGCTACGGTTGCCACCGCCTCCGGTGGCGTGGTGGCGGTGGGAGTCAGCACATAAGGACGGCGGACAAATAGATCCGGAATGGCTGCCGCAATCCCCGCCTCAGCGGTCCCCGCCATCGGGTGCCCCGGCACGAAGTTGGTCCACAGGTGGGCAACCGCATCCACCACCGGCATTTTTACTGACCCCACATCGGTTATG
The DNA here is from genome assembly GCA_015296065.1 of Oscillatoriaceae cyanobacterium M33_DOE_052. GTDB lineage: Bacteria > Cyanobacteriota > Cyanobacteriia > Cyanobacteriales > Laspinemataceae > Koinonema. Next base: position 5,332 of record DVDU01000062.1, read on the forward strand.
ATGACGTTAGGGGAAAGGAGGGCTGCTAGCTCCACCACTGTAGGGGCGATCGCCTCCACAGGCGTGCAAACAAACACCACCTCTGCCAGTGCCATCAGGGTCATATCGATGCTGGCATCATCAACAGCGCCCATCTCTTTAGCCACCAAACAAGTTTGCTGGCGGCGAGAGACCCCCAACACCCGATGTCCCAAACGTCGTAAATCCAAACCTAATGAACCGCCAATCAGCCCCAGCCCTATAATCCCAATATTCATCCGCGATTAAAACATCTCAATAGTTTATAGGGAGTTTACATCCAGCGCCCCCCCGCTGGCCAGTTTTCCCGATCGGGTGGAGCAGGCAACATCAGCAACGAATCAGGGACAGCAAGTATTGGGGAATTATTTCCTAAATTTTTAGGACTGCCCAACTGGGGTAATTCATCAATGACCCCAACTCGACAACAGCGGGAATCCTGTGGTCAGAATGGCAGTGATGGGGAGATGGGGAGACAGGGTGACGGGGGGACGGGGAGACGGGGAGGAGGGGGAAGATTACTCCC
>DVDU01000007.1 GCA_015296065.1 Oscillatoriaceae cyanobacterium M33_DOE_052
AACCCCTTTCTCCCAAAAAGGGAGAAAGGGGAGCAAGAGGGGGGATGGGTTTTGTCTGTGATTCTCCCCTCTCCCTACCTGGGAGAGGGGACGGGGGTGAGGGCAATATCGAGTGTTTCATTTTTATTTGAAATGACTATATCTTCAATTTTCCAAGCAAAAACAGCTCACACCAAAGCGCCACCAGTAGTAGGGTGGGCAGTGCCGAGCCACATCCGTCTCTTCATAACCAGTAGCAGTAGTGGGCACTGCCCACCCTACATCACTACATCACCTGATTTGACTGGGGATTTAATTATGTGGATTTACTTAACACCAAAGAAAGCCCCACCAGAGCAGAACCGAACCCCAGGGGGCGGGTAATACGGTAATTTACATCTTGAAATAATTCCGCATCCTCAGTTAACATAAAAACATGAAATCAGAAGAGGTAGCAGTTATGAACGGCACTTTTCGCGTCGGCAATTTATTTGGAATTCCCTTTTATGTCAATTCCTCCTGGTTCTTCGTCCTCATATTAATGACTGTGAGCTATGGCAGTGGATTGGCAGCACAATTTCCAAATTTGCCAGCGGGATTGCCTTGGCTGTGGGGATTTCTGACAGCATTGCTGTTATTTGCCTCAGTATTAGCTCACGAATTGGGACATAGTTTCGTTGCCATCAAACAAGGCATAGAAGTTAAATCCATCTCCCTGTTTTTGTTCGGCGGTATCGCCAGCTTAGACAAAGAATCAGAAACCCCAGGACAAGCATTCTCCGTGGCCATTGCCGGTCCGCTAGTCAGCCTAGTTCTCTGCGGTTTCTTTACCCTCATCGGCGCTACTACTGGCATCACTGGCGCACCCGCTGCCATTCTCGGTCTCCTGGCTTCTATTAACCTAGCCTTGGCATTATTTAACCTGATTCCCGGTTTACCCCTAGATGGTGGTAATATTCTCAAAGCCGCCGTTTGGCAAATCACTGGCAACCCTTATAAAGGTATCGTTTTTGCCGGTCGAGTTGGTCAAATCATCGGCTGGATGGCGATCGCTTCGGGAGTCATCCCCGTGATTTTATCCGGTAGCTTGGGCAACTTCTGGAATATCCTAATCGGGTTCTTCTTGCTCCAAAATGCTGGTTTTGCCGCCCAATCTGCCACCATTCAAGATAAATTGGCCAAATTCACCGCCGCTGATGCAGTCAGTCCTAACAGTCCCGTTGTTTCAGGCGAAATGTCTTTGCGGGAGTTCGCCAACGAATATGTCATCGGCAAAACCAATTGGCGCAAATTCTTGGTGACAGACGCGGAAGGCAAACTGGCAGGCACTATTGCCGTCGATGACCTGAAGTTAGTGGCTACTTCTAATTGGCCCCAAACCCCAGTCCGGGAACTGCTGAAACCAGCTCCCACTAATACGGTGAAATCTGATCAATCCCTGCTGGAAGTCGTAGCATTTCTGGAAGCAGAAAAGCTGACCGAGGTGCCAGTAGTCAACGATAGCGGCTTGGTGTTGGGAATTGTGGAAAAAATCGGCATCAAGAACTTGCTGCAAATGGAAGCTCAAAGCCACGCCGCTTAATCTAAATTTTGCTTCCTGATATCTTAATGATGCCGTGTCTGGTCGTAGGGGCACGGCATCGTTAATTTTGTGGTTTGACAAGAAATATTAATAACGCCGTGCCCTCCATCTCTCGTCTTTGGCGGGAGAATGTTGGGTTTCGTTCCTCAACCCAACCTACTACTAATGGAGGAAGCCGGTAAGTAGATAAGTATTCATCTCGCCTTTGCCTTTGACTCGGATGGAACCGCGATGCTGAAAGGCGAATTGATCCCGGAGCATTATGTAGGTAGATTCTGTGACTTGAATTTCACCGGGTATGCCGTGAGATTCCATCCGACTGGCCACGTTTACAGTATCGCCCCAGAGGTCATAGATAAACTTTTTGCGGCCAATGACTCCGGCGACGACTGGGCCGGTGTTGATGCCGATGCGAATGCTGAAAGGTTCCCGATATTCACTGCTGAAATTAAACACTTCTTTTTGCATATCTAATGCCATTGCGGCGACGGCGGCGGCGTGGTCTGGTCTGGGTACTGGGAGCCCTCCTACTACCATATAGGCATCGCCAATCGTCTTAATCTTTTCCAATCCGTGTAGCTCTGCGAGCAAGTCAAAGCGAGAAAAGATATCATTTAATAGGTGAACCAGATCCGTAGGCGAAACCCGCGCTGCCAACTTGGTAAATCCCACGATATCGGCAAATAATACGGTGACTTCGCCAAAGCCTTCGGCGATCGTCCTCTGATTTTCCTTCAACTGCTCGGCAATAGGTTCTGGCAAGATATTCAGCAGCAACCGCTCCGACTTTTCCCGCTCCCGCAGCAACGCATCTTCGGCCAATTTCCGCTCTGTCACGTTCCGACACAGAGCCAAAATTAATTTTCTCACCCCCGCATCCACCAACCCCACCCGAATTTCCACAGGAAAAATCGTGCCATCTTTGCGGCGTTGAATTCCCTCAATAGTTATGGGTACTCCCGGCACCAATTGCTGCCATTTTTCTTGCACCCTTTCTGACTCAAAATTATCCTCAATATCCCACACAGATAACCGCAGCATTTCCTCCCGCGTATATCCCAAACTTTCGCAGGCACTCTGGTTCACATCGATAATTCTCCCCTCCATATCATGGATAATAAACGCATCCGCTGCTTGCTCCACCAAAGCCCGAAATCTGGCTTCGCTTTCTCGCAATGCTCCCTCGGCTTGTTTGCGTTTCGTGATATCTCTAATGGCTGAGACTCTCACCAGGCGGCCTTCATAAGGAATTACTTTTTCTTCGATTTCTGCCGGAAATAGGGAACCGTCTTTTTTTAATGCCAATACTTCATAGGGCTTTTCATATCCCGCGATCGTATTCGCCCAAACCAAATCCCGATATTCTGGCTCGATTATTTCTAAAATATCACCGCCGATTAATTCTGATATTTCCCAATCAAACAAATCAGCCAAAGCTGTGTTAACATCTACAATATGACCGCGTTCGTGGACGATAATCCCTTCAAAAGTCGCCCCAGACAAGCGGCGAAATCGCTCTTCACTTTCCCGCAAATTGGCTTGAGCTTGTTTGCGGTGGGTGATATCTCGCATATGAGCCGTGTAGAAATAACCCTGGCTAGTTTTGGCTTCGCTTACTGTGACTTCCATCGGAAATTTTGACCCATCAAAGCGAATACCGGTTAGTTCTTTGGGATTACCAGCCGCGATAATTCCTTGCAGTAATGTGAGCAACTCGGTTTTGGGGATAAATTTGGTGGCTGGGACTAATTTGGTTTGGAGAGAAGGGGGTAAACCAAAATCCGTTTGGCTCAGCAACCGGAGTGGGGGGAAAAGCGGTAAGTCAAAATCAGTGAGAAACCGAGTTTCTGGGAGAAACCCGGTTTCTAACTTAAAAAAATTGGGGCAGTTGCAATCCGGTTCTAGGGACAACTGTTGGGAGAAAAAAAAGGGGAATCCCCAATCGATTTGGGGCGGCAACTCGGTTTCTGGGAGAGCGGGGGTTTCTCCTGCCAAAATTCTCCCAATGGGGATGCCTAATAGGAGCTTGGCAGGAGCGCGAAAAATGATTTCGGCACTGGGGTTGACGGACATAATGATCAGTCCGGGTTTGGTGAAGGTGACGATCGCATCTGTGGCCGTCTTCACAATTGCATCAGTGCGCGTCACCGCCTCTTCGAGAGCGTCCATCACCAGATTATACCGTTGGGCAATCTGCCCGACTTCGGTAAATGGCTCTACAGGCACCCGCAAGCTCAAATCCTGGGTTTTTGCCTGGAAATCCATCACCCGAAACAAGTCTAAAATTTCGGTTTTGGCTCGGTGTTCCGAGACGTTTAAGCCGATAACTTCGTCAGCGGTAGAAACCCGCAAGGGAAAAAACCGGTTGGTGATTTTCAGGATTAAATAGGTGATGCCAAATGCCAGGATAAAAGCGGTGAAAATCCCCAGCACTTGTACTCCCAACTGTTGCCAGCGATTTAATTCGGTTCCCAGTCGCTCTGGCTGCCCAAATAAGGCAACGGCGAGGGTTCCCCAGATACCCCCACCGAGGTGAACGGGGATAGCTCCTACTGCGTCGTCAATGCGAAACCGAATTAATAGCCAATCTACGGCGAAGCATACCACGCCGCCGATGCCACCAACTGCCAATGCTCCTAGGGCACTCACTCCATGACAGGAAGCCGTCACCGCCACCAACCCCGCCAGAGAACCATTAATCAGTAGGTCCGCATCGGGCACTTGGCGGGTCCGCCAACCCAGAACCAGGGACATCATCATCCCCGCGACTCCGCCTAGGACTGTATTTACAATAATTTTGGCTACTTGTTCGTTGAGTGCTAAAGTGCTACCGCCATTAAATCCAAACCACCCAAACCACAAAATCATTGCGCCTAATACTGATAGGGGGAGGTTGGAACCGTGGATTTTTTGCGGTGGTTCATTGGGTGGAAATCTGCCGATGCGCGGTCCGAGGACTAATACTGCTGCGAGGGAAACCCAGCCGCCAATGCTGTGAACTACTGTGGAACCGGCAAAATCGACAAACCCCATTTTGCCTAACCAACCAGCTAAGTTCCCCGCATCGGCTCCATTCCATGCCCAATGTCCAAATAAGGGATAAATTACGCCTGAAACTAGGGCGGCTACCATGAGATAAGCGCCAAATTTCATCCGCTCGGCTACGGCTCCGGAAACGATGGTGGTTGATGTGCCGCAAAACATGGCTTGGAAGAGAAAAAATGCCGTGACAAAGGGGTCGAGGTCGCTGGTGAGCCAAAACCCGCTGCTGCCGATCCAGCCGCCGAGCGATCGTCCGAACATCATCCCAAACCCAAACGCCCAAAACAACCCCACGGAAATCCCAAAATCCGTATAGTTTTTGATGGCGACGTTAATGCTATTTTTGGAGCGAGTCAGTCCCGACTCCAAACACATAAACCCCGCCTGCATCATAAACACCAGCCCGGAACAAACCAAAATCCACAAAATATCGATAGTTTGGTAAGTGGGCGGCGCCTGGGTGGAGGCTTCACCGCCAAACCGTGGTTCCTCAGTTCTGGTAATTGCCCCCTGGGGCGATCGAGGCAAATCAAACGGGGTATTTTGAACATCCAAAGGGAAAGTTTGTAGAGCTGGCAGTTGCGAATATTCCCCACCCCCTCTTAAGGAAGAAAGAGCCGGGGAGATGGGGAGACTGGGGGACGGGGGGACCAGGGGACCTCTGGAGTGTGGGGAGTGTGGGGAGTGTGGGGAGTGTGGGGAGTGTGGGGAGTG